>JALRJG010000145.1 GCA_023261215.1 Pseudomonadales bacterium
AACGCGACAGCATGGTTGATCGAGGTGCCTCAAGAGAAGAACGCCGAGAAGCAGGTGGGGTTTGGTGTAAATGCCCCGTGTTGAGGCGCACCCGAGTAAAGAAAGCCAATGCAACGGCACGGCTGAAAGTTAACGTGCACGAGTAAGGAGATCCATCACGATGACTTGGAATCCTAAGCCATTTAAGGACCGTGGTGTGCTGATCACCGGCGCAGGACGCGGCATTGGGCAAGCAGCGGCGGAAAAATTTGCGGCCGCGGGGGCATCACTTTTCTTGTGTGATGTTGATGCTGAATCCCTCGCCGAGACCCAAGCGCTTCTGGGTGAGGCAACGGAGGTTGGCGTGATCGCTCGCGATCTAACGCAATTGGATGCACCGCAAGCCATTGTGCAGGCCGCGCTCTCGCAGTTCGAACGCATCGATGTGGTGGTGAATAACGCGGGCTACATCTGGAATGGTGCGATGCATCGTCACTCTGAAGCACAGTGGCAAGCCATGCTCGACATACACGCCACCGTACCCTTTCGGTTGCTGCAAGCCTTCGCCAATTGGATGATCCCCACGGCTCGCGCCGAACTTGAGGCATCCGGTGCTGCGACGCCTCGTAAGGTGGTCAACATTTCGTCTGTGAGTGGAACTCAGGGAAGTGCAACTCAGGTGGCGTATGCCACGGGCAAAGCGGCTGTCGTCGGCTTAACCAAGACGTTGGCCAAGGAATGGGGCAGGTATAACGTACAAGTCAACGCGGTCGCATTCGGTCATATCGAAACGCGGCTCACGCAAGCGTTTGAGACGTCGCCGCCCTCGATTGAGCATGCGGGGCAGGCCTACAAGGTGGGCTTATCGAATCAGCAGATCGAACACTTGCGTCGAACCGTGCCTTTGGGGCGTCCGGGTCATGTTGACGAGGCCGCTGGCGCGATCCTGTTGATGGCGCTTCCAGAGGCGAATTACATTACAGGCGAGGTGCTGACGTGTTCGGGCGGCGCTTGAATGCGAAGGTGCAACCATAGGACACGAGTAACTAACGTCCCTACAATGGCTCAGCACAGGCTGTAGAAACCGGTCAATGGCTTAGCATTGTCAGCGCCCCAGCACGGGGTATAGAGGAGATAACAATGACTCATGCGTTCAGGGTAGGGCAAGTCACCACCGATCACGCTGGGCAGCGCGTTCACCCCCAACAAGCCGAGCAGTCGACTCGGTTAGCGCACCAGCTTTACTCAGTGGGTGATCATGCTTGGTGTTTTGTGGGGAATGGGCTCTCAAATCAATCCTTTGTACGTGGCCCCGAGGGCATCATTGCGATTGATACGGGGGAAAGCATTGAGGAAATGAACGATGCCCTCCGCGCTCTGCGAGCCGAAACGGATCTGCCGGTCGTCGCTTGTATCTACACTCATTTTCATTACGTTGCCGGGACCCGAGCCATCGTCAACGAGCGAGGCGATGAGCAATTTCCAATCTATGGTCACGCGGGCATTGCCGCGAACTTGAATCGGTTTGGGGGCGAGGTGGGACCGCGAGGCTCACGAGGGATGGTGTATCAGTTCGGCATGATGCTGCCCGAAGAGGGGGAAGACGGTCTTGTCAATGTGGGTCTCGGACGGTTTTTTAGGAACCCTGATCATTCACCCTTCACCCCCGGCCATATGCCGGTGACCCATGCCTTTGAATCAAACTGTGAGTTAACGATTGCAGGCTTGCCCGTTGAGGTCATGATGGCGCCGTCGGATGCCACCGACTCCGTTACCTTGTGGTTCCCGTCGCTGGACCTTGCGGTGAACAACATATTTTGGCCAGCGCTCTTCAATGTCTTTGCCATTCGTGGCGAGGAATATCGAGATCCTCGCATCTTGCTGAAGGGCCTCGATGATTTGATGGGACTCGAAGCGATGCATCAGATTTGTACCCACGGCCCGCCGTCTTCCGGTCGCGAGGAGATTCAACGCTCGCTCGCGTTGTATCGCGACTCGATTCAATTCATCTGGGATCAAACGGTCCGGTTTGCCAATCAGGGAAAGACGCTCGATGAGCTCGTCGAGCTGATCCAGTTGCCGCAGCACTTTGAAGGTGATTTTAGAACCCAGCAGTTGTATGGGGTCGTCGAGCATCATGTGCGCCAGGTGTATACAGGACTCTTTGGCTGGTTCGACGAGGATCCAAGACATCTGTTTCCCATGCCGCCTGGAGAACGTGCGAACAAAATGGTTGAAGCCATGGGGGGTGTAGATGCTGTGCAACACCTCGCCGACCAGGCGATCGATGAAGCCGATTTGCGCTGGGCGTTGGAACTCGCGAGTCTCTTAGATCGTCACGCTGAATCTCGAGGACTTCGTGATTCAGAGCGACTCGCAACGACTCTCCGGCGAATCGCTCAGTGTTCACCCTCTGCCAATGTGCGTAATTGGGCCATCACTCGAGCCTTGTCGCTTGAGGGCAAGCTCGACCTGTCTCGTTTCTTGGTCCATCGATTTCGCAAAGGTGAGGTGCTCGCCACAGAGGCAGCGCGGTGGGTGCCGGTACTTCGTGTATTGCTCGACTACCAAAAAGCAGAGGGTGTGACGGGATCCATTGGGTTCTTCTTCGACGACGGGTCGAGTGCTGGGTTGACTTTGCGCAATCAGGTGGCAGTGCCGACGGCGGCTGACGCGGCTCGCCTGCGTTGGACGCTTCCGAAGTCCGCTTGGGCCGATTTGTTATCGAACAAGTCCCCACTGTCCCAAATCCTCACTGAACAACCTGCCCTTGAGGGTGGGTCCAGTTCTGACGTGCAAGCGTTGCTCGCTTGTTTTGATTTAGACAGTTTTAAGGGGTAATGGATTCCGTGACGCAGTTACCTAAACCCGGGGCGGCTTTTGGCGGCCAAATCGAGCGGCTTTACCAAGACGCTTCGCCGGAGAGACTCCACCTTGATCAGCCTGCTAAAGGTAAGCCGAATGTATTGCTGGTGATGTTGGACGATGTGGGATTCGGTAGCTTCTCAGCGTTCGGTGGCGAGATCCCAAGTCCGGGCGTCAATAAGGTCGCGACGGCAGGGCTCAAATTTAATCAGTTTCACACCACCGCGCTCTGTTCGCCGACGCGAGCCTCCTTGCTGACCGGACGGAATCATCACAGTGTGCACATGGGCGGTATTACTGAGATCGCCAATAGTTTCCCGGCCTATGACAGTGTCATCCCCAGAGAGTCTGCGACGGTTGCCGAAGTGCTGAAGATGAGCGGGTACAGCACGGCTTGCTTTGGCAAATGGCACCTAACCCCTGCCTGGGAGCAAAACCCTGCAGGTCCCTATGATCGTTGGCCCACAGGCTTAGGGTTTGAGCGGTTTTACGGCATCTTAGGTGCGGAGGCGAGCCATTGGGAGCCCCCGGTGTATGATCAGATCACGCCGATCGAGCCGCACCTCAATCGAGCGGATTACCATTTGACGGAGGATCTCGCAGATCAGGCGATTCACTGGCTAGAGCGGCAAAAGGCCGCTGCCCCGGACAAGCCTTTTTTCTGCTATTTCGCACCCGCTGCGGTGCATGCGCCTCACCATGTTGCGCCCGAATGGATCGACCGCTTTAAGGGGCAGTTCGATGATGGCTGGGATGCGCTTCGAGCGCGTATTTTTGAGCGTCAGATTGAAGCAGGCATTATCCCCGAGGGGACGCGGCTAACCCCAAGACCCGATCAAGTCCCGGCGTGGAGCGATTATCCTGACCGTTACAAACCGGTGGCCCGCCGGCTGATGGAAGTTTTTGCAGGATTTTTGGCACACACCGATGCGCAAGTACTTCGTGTGATCGAGGCGCTCGAACGGCTGAACGTTTTCGATGACACGCTGATTATTTATCTCACAGGAGACAATGGCGCGTCTGCAGAGGGCACGATTCACGGCGCGTGGAGTGCGCCGTCTTTTCAAAACGGCATCCATGAGGACCCTGAGTGGCTACTGGCTCACATGGACGATTTCGGCACCGATCGCTGTGAAAATCATTTTAACGTGGGTTGGGCATGGGCGCTGGATGCGCCTTTTCAGTGGATGAAGCAGGTGGCGTCGCATTTTGGCGGTACGCGGAACGCGCTTGCCGTCTCCTGGCCTAAAGGCTTTGAGCATGACGAGGCGCCTCGAACGCAGTTTCATCACGTCATTGACCTTGCGCCCACGATATTGGATGTGGTCGGCATCACACCACCGTCTCAGGTGAATGGCATTGAGCAGATGCCGGTTGATGGGGTCAGCATGCGTTATGCGTTCTCTGATGCGCACGCATCGAGTCAGAGACGAACGCAATATTTCGAGATCTTAGGGAATCGGGGGATCTACCACGATGGCTGGATGGCGTCATGTTTTCATGGCCGTTTACCGTGGATTCGCTTTGCTGGTTACGAGTTCGATGGCCCGGAGGAGGTGTGGGAGCTCTACAACATTGCCGAGGACTTTTCTCAATCGGTCGATCTTTCGGGTGAGGAGCCAGAGCGCCTGTCTGAAATGAAAGCGTTGTTCGAGTCCGAGGCAGCCAGTCGCGGTGTTTACCCCTTGCGCGATGCGTCTGCCCGCCGAGGCGGTGATTACTCCGTGCCTCACTCGCTTGAGGGCCATCGTCGAATCACCTACACCCTAGCGCACACCCGCATGCCGGAGCATGCGGTGCTGAACCTCAAGAATGTCTCGTATTTAATTGAAGCAGAGATCGATGTGCCCGATGGTGGCGCGCAGGGCGTGATCGCATGTCAGGGCGGTAACATGGCAGGCTGGAGTCTTTACCTTGATGAGGCGGGGGTTCCGGTGTACCTCTACAACTATTTCGGTCGCGAACTCACCTTCGTTCGAGGTCAATCGCCTCTCCGGGCAGGTACCCACCATCT
>JALRJG010000146.1 GCA_023261215.1 Pseudomonadales bacterium
GACATGACCCCAGATGAAGTCCACGATCTTGGTCTTTCGGAAGTTGCCCGCATCCGCTCTGAGATGATGGTCATTAAGGGTCAAGTTGGATTCGCTGGAACGCTTACAGAATTCTTCAAATTTCTTAGAGACGATCCGCAGTTTTACTTCGAGGATGCGGATGATTTGCTAAAGGAGTACCAAGCCGTCTCAAAGCAGATCGACCCGAAGCTCGTTCTTTTGTTCAATAAACTCCCCCGAATGCCCTATGGCATTAAGGTGATTCCAGAAGCGGTCGCGCCTGACACGACCACGGCTTATTACTCAAGGCCTGCAGCCGATGGCAGTCGACCCGGCTATTTTTGGGTGAATTTGTACGAACCGCTGTCCAGGCCGAAGTTTGAAATTGAAGTGCTGACAGTGCATGAGGCGGTACCCGGACATCATTTGCAAATTGCTTTACAGCAAGAGTTGGAATCGCTCCCCAACTTTCGGCGATATTCAGGCTACACCGTCTTCACTGAAGGTTGGGGTCTTTACAGTGAACGGCTGGGTGATGATATAGGTTTGTACCAAGATCCTTATTCAAAATTTGGTCAACTGAGTTACGACATGTGGCGTGCCGTGCGTCTCGTGGTGGATACCGGTATGCACTATAAAGACTGGACGCGTGAACAAGCCATCCGTTTTTTTATGGAAAATGCACCACGTAAAGAGCTAGACATTGTTAACGAGATCGATCGCTACATCTCGTGGCCTGGACAGGCGCTGGCTTACAAAGTGGGCCAACTTAAAATGTGGTCGTTGCGAGAGCGTGCATCAGCCGAATTAGGTGCACGTTTTGATCTGAAACGGTTCCATGACCGAATGTTGAGCCAAGGTGCCATTCCACTTTCACTCTTGGAAACGTTAATGCTCGACTGGATTGAAGAGGAAAAAGCGCGGACTGCTGAGTTCTAGGCCGCTAGGTCGAGAGTTCGCTAGAGTCGCCTCTAGTTTCTATTGATTCGGGTATGGATTGATTGCTGATGAGTGCGAAGAGCACTTGATGAGGGACGCTCAATCAGCGGTTGCGAGTGAGACCTCAACCTGAACGACGTGGTGCTCGCGTGAGAAGATGCTCTGGCTGAGTTCGTATGGCAACGTTTCGCCCTCGAGGGTTTCCACACTCCCGTCCTCAAGCTGCACCGTGATGCGGTTTGAAGGCCCTTTGGAGACCACAAAAGGCGTTTGGCAGAGGCTGAATGCGTACTGACCCGAACGAAGCGGAATCCTTCGCCACTTGTTGCGAAGATCCAGGAAGTCATACGGGGTGTCAGTGGTTAAATATTCAGTCTCACGAATGAGCGACGAATTGAACGAAATACAACCGTCTTTGATTCGGAGTCCGAGTTCCAGGTAACGAGAGAGTATTTCTTCCTTGACCTGTCCCGTCATCCCAGGTTGCTGTCCGCCCGCGAAACTTGGTGTATGCGAGTAAGGATCATCCGGGAATGCCCCGTATTCGCCGGGTGACTTGTTAAAACCCATGCCGCCACGGATGTCATAGTAGCGCGCAACTAACTGTTCGATGACCGCGTCATCAGGGTGTTGCTCAGTCGCCCAAACAATATTTTCAGCCACAGCGAGCATCAGTTTACCGACCATATGCCAGTAGATGGATCCTAGACCTTCATAGGCATACATCCCGCCAGAGCGACCGGTGAAACGATGATGCTGAAAGGTCGCCTCGAACAAGGATTCGAGCAGATCGGATTCCTCACGAGCAAGCGCTCGGTGCTCTTCACCTTCGAGTTGGGCTAGGGCTTCGCGCAGAGACTCGACGTTTCTAAAAGCGCCGTTGAAATGGAAATGGCCCAGCACGTCTTTCTCGACAATGGGGTTGGGTCCCAAGTCGAAGAGCGTCTTCAACAGCCTCGACTGAGACACTTGGTCTGCATTCAGCGTGTTTTTTTGCAGGAAAGGGGTCAAGGTTCGATCTGGGTACAGTTGATAACTGTTTCTGCGCGGGTCGAAAATGGGTGAGCGCCTCAGGGCTTCCAGTACGGTCAGTGTCTCGTCAGCCGTTAAAAGTCGCGAACTGAGCACTGCAACTTGCCCCTCGAGCATCTCATAGAGGGGTTCGACATGCGTTTCAGAAGCGCCAAATTTCAGCAGATTATAGGCATGATAAAGGCCGTCCGCCCGGCGGTTGGCTCTGATGCTTTGAGCGATGATGGATCGGCTTCGAGTCAGAAACTCGATGATGCGACCTTTCTTTATAAGTGCGGTTTGTCCTGTTAAACCCGAAGCTTGAAGTCGATCTCGGTATCGACTGCCGATCAGGCCCAATTGATCCTGAACCTGGCGCCTCGTAACGTCGGTGACGGAACACATTAATGCATCGTGTTGTGTCTCAATCAGCTCGTCCATTTCCTCGAAAAAGGTGGCTACGTGCCGATCAATGGGAATGGCATCGGGCTCTGCTGAGGCCAACAGCTCCTCGAGTAGCAATAAATGGCGATGCAAATAGCAAAGCGTGACCACGGAAGCCCCAAAGCCGGCAAGGGCGTTATTGGCATCGTTCCATTCGGGGCGTTGCGTATTGAGCCAAATACCGGCTTCTGGCACAAAGTTGGACAACTTTGCGAGCACTGGGACCAAGAGTTTTTCGACCATGTTGACGTGGATTACCTGGCCTGATTCGTCGGTGATCAACCGTTGGTCGGTGCCACGCTGTGCCACATTGTCACTGATCTGTTGATTCAAGCCAGACAGGAATTCGATGCTGTTTCGGGGATCTTTCAGCAGTGCCTCATAAGACCGAATGCGGTAGGGCACATTCGCGTAGCTGAAAATGGGCTTAAGCAGCAGCGATCGGAGTGCCTCGGGGTGCAACTTCAGCGACAACTCAAGCAACTTAACCAAGTAAATGATTTGATGATCGCCCCAATAGCCAATGTTGGCCCAAGGATCGTCCGGATTCGGCGTTTCCCAATCGATGCCTTCGGAGGTCAGCCGGTAAGGGTTGTATCCATCAGCGGTCGAGGCATTGAGAAATTTAGCGATCATGCTCTCAATGTATTCGGGGTACGACAGTGCAGCTGCTTCCCAATTTTGGAAGATATCTCGCCAGTTACCCTCGTAGTACAGCCGCTCGCTGCCGTCGGGGTTTCGGACCTGGATGTTGAACTGGTTCCAAGGACGGGATGGGTCGCCATGGCGACGACTAAATGACATCGGGAGGTATTCGTAAGTCAATCGAAGGAGGTCCGATGATTGGGTCTTCCTGCTCCAGGCCATCAGCTCAGTAAGCGACAGAGCGTTCGGTAAATCAGCCAAAGACGTCTGGTAAGCCTCAAGCGCACGGGGATTCCGGGCTCGACAAAATGCCAGGAAGTGCGACGTAGTGATGTGGTAACCACTGGCAAATGCGCCACCTCGAAGAAGGTTAAAAAGGACATTTGCGGTGTGATGTGCCGCGCCGGATCGGTCACCCGTGGTCTGGTAACCATCGGCGGATGCCATCAGTTCCCGAAACTTTCGGCAATCAGAAGTGGCGCTTGCTTCAAGATCCTGCGCGAGGGTCGTTGAGGTTTGCAGATAGTGCCTTAGATCGTGCGTTTTTGCGGCGCTTTGATTCACCTCCGCGACCAAATGCCATTGATGACTAGCGCCAGCTGAGAGCTCGATTGAGGCATTGACAAAGTAAGCGCCTCGCTGCCCTCGAATATCCAGCTCAGATTCGAGTGGAGCGCCTTGCTGGAAGGCGCGAATCTGGCTTGATGACAAAAGCACCTTTGGATGCACAAGGCCTGTTGACCAAACCGTGGTCGCAGACAAGGCTTCGCTCGGTTCGGCTCGGTCCGACAGTGTCGAACTCATGGTATAGATGCCAAGGCCTGTGCCAGCGTCCAGTTCGGATCGCTTATAGGCATCCAGCAGACAACTCAGTTCGTTTTGCGTTTGCGTGGTGGCGCCGAAGGGCAGAAGGTTCTCAAGTCCGTCCAGTATGTCGATCTGAACGCTGCTGTCCCCTTGATTGATGACTTGGGCGGTCTTAATGAAGCCGAAACGATCACTGGTTCTTAGTGCGTATTCAAACGTGATGTCGAGGTCCAGGTTTTCTTCCCGGAAGATGATGATGTGTCCGAGTTGACTCTTCTCGAGCGTCTGACGTGTTTGGTAGACGGGACTGGATAGCGGGTGAAGAGGCTCCCAGAGGTACGTGGTCTGATCACGTTCGATCAGTAGTGCGGTTCGAGAACCTGTGAAGGCGGCGCCGTCACGGATCTTATCTTCAGTGTAGTAAGGGAAGAGTGCCTGTTCGGCATTGGCCCTTCCCGCGGTGATTCCGCCTCGCGATGTCGTGAATAGCCAATGATCTGATTGGCTCACCAGGCTCATGAAGAACTCAGGCATGGCGTCGACGTCACTGATTCGATAGAAGGGTTCGCCTTCTCGCGTGACGTAGTCGCCGACGGGTTCGCGACTCGTTGAGGGTAGCGGAACAGTGCCGATGTGTATCCTGGGTTGCTTCATAACTGTGGAATAGGGGGAATTTCACCCGATCGCTTGCGGCTTAATGATTAAGGGCTGTTGCAAGGATTGTCCCTGAATGGGTGAAATCGCTCTATGAGCGCCAAGCCAGAGACCCTTTAAACCCTTGGATGACGCCTCCTGACGCTTCAGCCTGCAGTCGATCCTTGGTCAGACGTGAGGCGGTGCGCGGTCGAGATAATGGGTAGGAAAAGGGGACCGTTGAACTTGCCGGTTTAGTGAACCGATGGCCGCCCCAAACGCTCAACTGACCTCTATTTAGCCGATGGATCCCGTTGTTTCGGTCTGCACTGTCTTGGCGGCATGAGGAGAAGCGATCTGTTTTGGG
>JALRJG010000147.1 GCA_023261215.1 Pseudomonadales bacterium
GGGAAGTTCACTTTGCGGTGTCGCCAATTACCACCGATAATTCGCACGTTGGCCATCTTCGGCTGTTTCACTTTTTACCCTTGGCGACAGGACACACCATGAGCAATGTTGCAGATGAACCGCCCCAAGGCAAGCCAGGCTGGTTCTCGCGTCTAAGGCAAGGACTCACGAAAACAAGAGAGGGTCTTTCGTCTCGCTTGGGCCAAGTGTTCTCAGTGGGCAAGGCGTTAGATCAGTCCCTCATCGATGAGATAGAAACGCTTTTAATCACTTCAGACTTCGGCATGACGGTGACCCAAGAGGTTATTCATTCTCTGACCCGGTCGATGTCGAGAAAAACGCTTAAGGATGCCGAGGCGGTACGCGAAGCCCTCAAAACGTCGCTTGTGGATATGATCGCGCCAAGCGCGCTGCCGCTGACTGCGCCCGAGCAGGGACTGATGGTCGTTCTGATGGTGGGTGTCAACGGTGCTGGCAAAACCACCACTGCGGGCAAGCTCGCCCACTTCTACAAAGCACAAGGCCGGCAAGTTATGTTGGCAGCGGGTGACACGTACCGAGCCGCCGCTGTAGAGCAACTGAAAACTTGGGGCACGCGTAATCATGTGGATGTGGTCGCGCAACAAACAGGCGCGGATAGCGCCTCGGTGATTTTTGATGCAGTGACCAGCGCCAAGGCAAAAGGCGCCGACGTGCTGATCGCCGATACAGCGGGACGCCTGCAAAATAAAACCAATCTAATGCAAGAACTTGAAAAAATAGTGCGGGTGGTGAATCGAATTGATGACTCAGCGCCGCATGCGGTCTTGTTGGTGATCGATGGTGGAACGGGTCAAAATGCGCTGGCGCAGGCAAGAGAGTTTAAGCGGAGCGTCCCAGTATCAGGTCTCATCGTGACCAAGCTGGACGGCACAGCGAAAGGTGGCGTGATGTTTGCCCTCGCTCGAGAACTGGCGTTACCGATTCATTTTATCGGTGTGGGAGAGACCCTGGATGATCTCCGACCTTTTGACGCGGCGAGCTTCGTCGACGCGATATTCGACGATACTGAGTGACAGGGTGTAATCAATGCTTCGATTTGACCAGGTCTCCAAGCGATATGTTGCTGGATATGAAGCGCTATCCAACCTCAGTTTTTCGTTGGCCGAAGGTGAGTTCGCCTTTCTGACGGGTCCATCGGGTGCGGGCAAAAGCACGTTGCTCAAGCTCATCATGGCCATCGAGACGCCCACCAGAGGACGAATTGAGGTCAATGGCCAAGCATTGGAGCGTTTGCCCCGAAGACGCATCCCGCATCTTCGGCGACAAATTGGGTTCGTTTTTCAAAACCATCATTTGCTCTTTGATCGAACAGTCTTTGACAATGTGGCGCTCCCTCTGGAGATTCAGGGTACTGACCCTAGGGAAATCACTCGCAAGGTCAGTGCTGCGCTGTCGAAGGTCGGGCTGCATGACAAAGCCAAGCAAATGCCCATTCGATTATCGGGTGGCGAACAGCAACGCGTGGGCATCGCGCGCGCGGTGGTATCAAGGCCGCCCATCCTGCTCGCAGATGAGCCCACAGGTAACCTGGACCCAGCCCTTAGCGCAGAGATCATGGGCGTCTTTGAACTCTTTCAACAGGTGGGCGTGACCGTGCTCATCGCAACGCACGATGTGGCCTTTGTAGAAGCATCGCGTCATCGTCGACTGCATCTCGAGGCGGGTCAGCTCCACTCGAGCCCTGAGTCATGAGCAATTCAGGGTGGGAGGCATTTTCATGCTGATTGGGCTGAAGGCTTGGCTTCAGCGTCACCGCTTTGAGGCAGCTCGCTCGCTTGCTTCAATCTGGAGACAGCGATGGAGCAGCCTCAGTACCTGGGGCGCCATGGGCATTGCACTTGGATTACCCGTTTTCCTACTGTCATTTCTCGGTCAATTGGCCGCCTATGAGGGTCAGTGGCAAGGGCAAGCGAGCATCAGCGTATATTTAAAAGCCTCAGCGAAGGCGCTGGAGGCATGCAAACTGACCGTCGAGATGGAAGCTGCTACCGGGGTGGTGCAGGCGAGGCTCATCTCCAAAGAGGAGGCGCTTGCAGAGTTTGCTGCGAAGACCGGTATGGCGGACATCCTCAACGCGTTTGATGAGAACCCACTACCCATCGTCATTGAAGTGATCCCCAGTCAGTCAGGTGGACTGGCGGCCGAGGCTTTTCGCCAACAATTTGCAAAACACCCGTTGGTCGATGAGATCGTGTTTGACGAAGCCTGGATGCGCAGACTGGGCGCGATCATGGAAACCGCTACCCGTTTAATTCAGGCACTGGGTTTGGTCATGAGTTTGGGTGTTATCTTAATTGTTTCGAATATGCTGCGTCTCGCCATTGAGAATCGCCGGGTTGAAATCGAGGTGCAGAAATTGATCGGTGCGACCGACGCTTTTGTCCGTCGACCCTTTCTCTATTTTGGGCTTTGGCACGGCTTAGGTGGCGGACTCGTTGCGTCGCTTTTGGTACAAGGCGCCTTAATTTATCTGTCAGGCCCTGTGGAGGCGTTGGCTCAGTCTTACCGTAGTGGCTTCGCACTTCAAGGTCTTGGGCTCGCCGCAGTGCTGATGCTGTTGCTATTTGCCGCTCTGCTTGGATTGTTGAGCGCCTGGATGGCTGCTGGTCAGCATTTGAGGGCAATTGAGCCAGAGTAAAGACTCACTTCGTACGCATTTATCGATTCGTAACTCTTGTTTTCCGCTCGAATCCCTTATTGAGCGGTGGGATTTTGGTGCGGATTGGCGATCCCAAGAGCAGAGTGCTAAAATCGCCGCCCCCTGGGTAACCAGGGAAGAAGTAAGTCACTTACAAAACAGAGACTTAACGACAATCTGACGAACGGTTTTATTCGTACGATCGGTCGCAGATTCATGGAGTGGTCAATGAGCAGTTTACCCGCAACATTAGATTTAGCGTCGCCTGGTTTAAACCTGGATGCCTATGTGAAAGCGGTCAATGGCATCGCTGTGCTGTCTGTCGAGGAAGAGCAAGCGTTAGCCAATCGGCTCTATCAAGAGGGCGACGTTGAAGCCGCACGTCAGCTGGTGTTGGCCAACCTCCGTTTTGTCATCTACATCGCAAGATCGTACGCTGGATATGGTTTGTCCGAAGCAGACTTGATCCAAGAGGGTAACATCGGATTGATGAAGGCCGTCAAGCGGTTCAACCCTGAGTACAAAGTGCGGTTGGTCTCGTTTGCAGTGCATTGGATTAAAGCCGAGATCCATGAGTTTATTTTGCGTAACTGGCGCATTGTTCGAGTAGCCACGACGAAGGCGCAAAAGAAGCTTTTTTTCAATTTGCGGAGCAAGAAGCAGCAGTTGGGCTGGCTCGGTCAGAAGGAAGCAGCGCTGATTGCGGCAGACTTAGGCGTTAAGCCAGAAACGGTGGTCCAAATGGAAGGCCGGCTTGCCGCGTCAGACGCCGCTTTCGATGCTTCCGCCGATGACGATGACGAAATGCTGGTGCCATCGCCAGCGCAGTATTTGGCGGCGGAGGGCACAGACCCTGCTGAAATCATTGCCATGATGGATGCATCGAGCGATGAAATCTCACGGTTAACTCAAGCGATGCATGACCTAGATGACCGGGCTCAAATGATCCTAAGGCGTCGCTGGCTGGATGAATCCAAGGCCACGCTGCATGAGTTGGCGGCTGAGTATGGTATTTCAGCAGAGCGCGTAAGACAGCTTGAGCAAGCCGCCATGAAAAAGATAAAGGCCGCGATGGATCAACCGCTCTGATGAGCGGGGCTGTCAGTCTTGCCCTAGGCGCGTTAGGCGGTGCCATAGCGGTGGCGCTCGGGGCCTTTGGGGCGCACGCGTTGAAGGCAAAACTCCCGGTTGAAACCTTGTCGGTCTTTCAGACCGGCGTCCAATATCAGATGATGCATAGCCTTGCGTTGATCGCGGTCGGTTTATGGATTGAGCGGCAACCCGATCTCAACTTACTGGGTTATGCAGCGGCGGCGTTTCTGTTTGGTATCGTTTGTTTCTCAGGAAGTTTATACGCGTTGGCGCTGGGAGGACCAAGATGGCTGGGTCCAGTGACGCCGCTCGGTGGAACCCTGTTCATTGTGGGTTGGCTGCTGCTGGCGGCAGCCGCGCTCAGTCAACAGAGTGCGTAAGACCGAGAGCACCGATGACGCTCGCTGAACCACCTGGTCGAGAAATCCGCAGCTACGTCCTTCGCCAGGGGCGATTGTCCCAAGCGCAAAAACGCGCCCTAGAGGAAGACTTGCCTCAATTGTTGTTCTCGCGAGACCACTGTTCATCGCCACAAGCGGCGTTTGATTGCCTGCAACCACTCACTTTGGAAATTGGCTTTGGTAACGGCGAATCCTTGTTAGAGATGGCCAAACAGTCGCCGGAGCGTAATTTTATAGGGTTTGAGGTGCATGGCCCGGGCGTGGGTCATCTGCTGCTCGGAATCAAGCGTTATGAGTTGAGGAATGTGAGGGTGTCGCAATCTGATGCGGTCGATTTTTTACGAGCATTACCAGAGGCGTCACTACAGCGTATCCAGATATTCTTCCCAGACCCCTGGCATAAGAAAAAACACCACAAACGGCGAATCGTAAACGTTGAGCTGTTGGGCTTAGTGGCCCGGGTCCTTGAGCCTGAGGGGGTCCTGCATGTGGCCACCGACTGGCAACCTTATGCTGAAGAAATCCAAACGTTATTTGAGGCAGATCAAAGATTTTCAGTTGTTGAAGCGCCTCAAAGACCGGAGACGAAGTACGAGCGACGTGGGCGTCGACTGAATCATGTGATTACTGATCTGGCGATCCAAAGATGCTAGGGGGTTC
>JALRJG010000148.1 GCA_023261215.1 Pseudomonadales bacterium
AACCCTCAGCGACACTGGTAAATGGATCGTGTTCGACGACTTTACCAGGGAACATTCGATTGAGCTGCTCGCAAACCGATGCAATCAAGCTCGAGCCCCCCGTGCGAATCACCAGGGAAACCTCCGCGGGCGTCAGTTTTGCGTCCTCAAGCACGCCCTCAATCAGCGCGTTGATCTCATCGAGCAAAGGCGCAAGCATCATCTCAAAGGACGTTCGAGTGAGCGGTATGGCCAAGTCGAGTTCGGGAATATCAATCACCGCGCTGGCCTGTTCAGAGAGTTTCGCCTTCGCCTCTCTAATGGCTTGAAAGACGAGATAGCTGTAGTTGTGTGTGATCAGCTCGTCCAGCCGCTTCAGCGGCTCGAAGGCTTCAGGATTACTGTCCATGCAGTCTTTAATTTTCGAGCGATAGCGATTCTGATTCAGGGTGTACGTCACGGGCCAATTGAGCAGCAGACTTTCAAAGTCCTTAAACGGAAAATCGGTCTCTACTTGTGTTCCGTCAATGCGCCGAGACCAACGCAATCCCTGCCCCAATGCTGGGAATAGATAATGTTCAAACAGTAGCTGGTCAATATGATCGCCCCCTTTCGGCAAGCCCTTGGTCGCAAGCACATCAAATGAGGTCCCAGCATATCGGACCAGACTAAGATCGAGGGTCCCACCACCAAAGTCGAACGTCAGCGCAACTCCCTCTGATTCTGGTGACTGACCGGGCTCAGCAATTGAAGAGGACTTTGCGTGTAGATAGCTCAGCGTTGCTGCCAAAGGCTCTGGGTAAAATCGACTGGATTTAAATCCTGCGTAGGTGGCAGCCTCTGCCATTCGGTCCAACGCGAGCAGAGTCGCGCCTTGTTCATCACCCTCAAAACGCACCGGACGCCCAATCGATAGCGACTCGAGATCACCCGGTAGCTCCCGTTCTATTGCTTTGCGGATGCGAAGCAAGATGGGCGTCACCAACGCGACCAAGCGGAACGGCGAATCGAAGACCATTAATCGCCGAACCTCGGCACTGCCGAGCAGGCGCTTTACACCTCTGAACAGTCGCCCTGGCAACCCTCGATCAATCACGGCTGCCCCGTAAACATCAACGGTGCTGACATCGGGCTTCGCAAAGGGATCGCCACCGCCCTCATCAACTAACAGCTGAGACTTGGCGATGACCTCCGGCGTGAGTTCAACGATGCGATCTCGATTTTCATCAATGTATTGACGAACCGCTTCTTGTCCGGTCTTCACCGCCAACGAGCGATCCAAATGACAGGCCGTGGGCATCACGATTGAATCCGTTTCAAGGGGAACGAGATGAACCTTGGTGCCATCAAACCAAGCCGCGGCTGAATTCGATGTGCCGTAATCAATGCCCACACCCAATCTAGACATGATGACTCTTCACTTTCCCTCTCGCCAATTCCATCAAAACATCACAAGCCGCGTTCGTCGCTCACTCAAATCGAGCGCAAACGCGATGAGGCGCAGTCGCTGAGACGCGGGCAATCAGGCGCCAAGCCATTCTTTACCCTTTTGTCGCCAACTCATGACCCATGCTTGTGATCGCACTTTCACCCAAGCGAAACACGTGCGGAAGATTAGCATAGGGTCATCAGAATCGCTGTCTTGACAGCCTGCGTGCAATCGGATGCAAATGGTGATCGATGATCGCTTGCACCCTGAACCTTGCATCGAGAAGATGTATCGAACCGCACGTATAAGACACACCATGAGCAATGAAAGTTTTAACATTCAAACCACACCCAATATCGGAATATCGATCCGCTCGAGCTACGGTTCGGAATTGCCCCCTCGAGAAGGCGCAAAGCAAATTTTAGATCGCGCCCAAGCGGCATCCGAAGCTCAACTCGACAGTTTGTTTCTTGGCGATCATCACGCGACACGGACCCCTTATTACCAGAATATTCCAATGATGGGTCGGCTACTCGCGAGTTGGTCCGGTCCGGAGGCGGGCGTTTTACTCCTGTTACCCCTCTGGTCACCCGTTCTGGCCGCTGAACTGATTGCAACGCTAGCGACACTGACCTCTAGCCGCTTCGTCATGCAATGTGGGATCGGTTACGGCGCCAAGCAATTTGCTGCTATGGGCGCGGATCACTTGGGTCGTGGCGAGCGCTTTACCCGAGCGCTAGATCTGATCCCCACCCTTTGGTCCGGCGAATCGGTATCCGATTCGCTGTGGCAAGTGGATCGGGCGGTGATCAGCCCTCTACCCCCCGGAGCCCATCGATATCTGGATTGGCGCCACAGCGCCTGTTGCGCTTCGACGGGTCGCCAAAACGGGGCATGTTTGGCTAGCGGATCCTGGACTCGCAGCTGACGCGCTGGTTAAGAAGCGTGACCGTTATTACGCCGAATGTGAGGTTGAAGGCAGGTCACCCAACCCGAGGATGGCACTGCGGCGAGATGTTCACATTGCAGAGTCGACCCGTGCCTGTGAAGCGCTGCGCGCGCAATTATCAAAAGAAGGGTACCGCGGAATCGATCCAGACGCCCTGATCATTGCGACGGTAGATGAAGCTTGCGATCGGTTCAGCGCCCTTGCTGAGCTGGGGTTTACCGACATCATCACTCGGCACCTTCATCCCGACCAAAATGAGGCCGTGGCCTCCATTCATCGCCTGGGTGAGGTCCGCGAGCGCCTAAAAGCGTCGCAATAGGATGAAGCCCTAACGGACTTCCTCTTGAGGAGAGGTGATCCCCAAGGACTGAAGAAACGTGCCACTGCTAGCGAGGATTCTATACTCAGCCAAACGCAAACCAAACTCAGCGATCATGTAGGCGCTGCGCGCCCGGAACAGTTCATTCTGAATGTCCAAGAGATCCAGAAGCGTCCGCTTGCCGAGCGCCAACTGCTCCTTGTAGACCTCGAGAACCTCTTCGGTCGACGTCACGTGCGCTTGCAGATACTCCATACGCAAGTTCAGATCCTCGAGTTCGTTCCATAAAATCGTCACGTCTTGGGTCAGCGTTTGCTTTAGGTCGACGATGGCCTGCTCGGCTGCAGCGATTCGGGCATCGGCTTCCCTCGCTCTTGCTCGATCGGCGCCGCCTCGAAACAGGTTGTAGCTCATCCGAACCACAGCGGTTTCGTCATCGTTAGCCCCTGGGCTGCCGTCCGTATCATCGTTTCGGGTTGCGCCGACGACCAAGTCAAACCGAGGCTGAAAGGCGGAATTGATCTGTTTCCTAAGCGCCCTCGCTGCCTGCAAATCCGACTCAACCGCCCGTACTCTAGGATTCTTGTCAAACGCCGAGGCGATGGCCTCTTCTACCGTGATTGGGAGCTCCTGTGGACGCGATGGGAGTGATAAGTCATACGGATTGACCCCCACCACGTGGAAATATTCTGCTCGACCGTTCAACAGATCTTTCTCACTCAGCAGCAGATTACTCTTTGATTGCGCTCGCCGGCCTAAGGTTTGAACCACATCAACCTTCGTACCAACGCCACTTTCAAAACGTTCTTCTATTTTCTTCAACGTGTCTTCATGTTGCTGCAAATTTTCGCGCGCGAGATTCACCATCTGTTCCCGACGCAAAATTTCAAGGTACGCGGTGGCCGCCCTGAGTGAGACATTTTCACGCGTACTAAAGAGACGCTGGGCGGTTGCCTGAACAACAAAATTTTGTTCCTTCACCCGATTTCTGGTGAAGAACCCGTCGTAGAGCATTTGGGTCACTTGCAGGCTACGTTCCTGTCGCGTGATGGTTTCGCCCAACCAACCGTTGGCTCGCGTGGTGGTGTTGTCAGAACGCTCTTGACCGACGCCCAGCAACAAATCAACCGAGGGCAAATAACCGCTGCGAGCCTGCTTCTGCAACTCTTGCGCTGCTTCTAAGTTACTTTCATCGGTTTTGATGATTGGACTGAAGACGAGGGTCGCGTTAATGGCTTCGACCAAGGTTTGCGCTTGCGCTACGCTCGATAGCGCAACAAACACAGCGATGAAAAACGCAGCTCTCATGATTTGGATGGTTCCACTCCGTTCGCCACTTCAGTGTAACCCAGAACTAGCTTTCTTTAATACCGGAGGTATCGTAACTACCGACCATCATGAACGCGGACCAAATATAGGGGCTGCGCCAAAGATTCGAGTCCTTGAGCTCCAATTGCGCGCCCCTCAGCGCTTCACGCGCCGTCTGACCTGTCATCATTCGGGAATAAAAGGCACTCATGAGCGCTTGCGTGCCCGCATCACTCACCTCCCAAAGCGAGTTCACCACCTCAGCCACCCCTGCCTCTTGGAAGGCGCGTCGAAGGCCGTAGACGCCCTCGCCCTCATGAATTTCCCCGAGACCCGTCTCGCAGGCTGAGAGGACAACCAGGTGCGTACCAGACAGCTGCAAGTCCAGAACCTCGAGCGCCGTGAGCACGCCATCATTGCCTGGGTCGATCTCACCTAGTAGCGGGGCCTTCTTATTAATCCCCGCAAAGGCCAAACCAGCACGCAGCAGCGGGTTGTCCCCCGGCGGCGGCAGCTGAAGATCAGCACCTCGCTGCAGGCTCAAGAGTCGATTTCTAAGGTTTTGATCGGGCTGCAGGAAAAATCCGTGCGTCGCAATATGGAGCACCCGGGGCGACTCGCTCAAGGCACCGACCACGGCCTCTTCCGCCTGGGCACGATTGTAGATCGTTCTCGCGAAATCGAGATTTTCAATCGTCTCGGCAATGATCTCACCTTCTTTTTCGGCGCCCGGCAGCGGCAAAAAGCTGAGGCCCCTTAAGCCACTGCCTGCACCACGGAGTGTCTGACTCCGTTTCGCTTGTAATGCCGAGACCTCAGCAATAGAAGCCGTTTCCTCGCGATTGGT
>JALRJG010000149.1 GCA_023261215.1 Pseudomonadales bacterium
CAGCGTCCGGCTATCGCTCGAAGGCCAGACTGGGTGTCAAGTTTGTCACCAAGCGAGACGAGGTGCTGGTCGGGTTTAGAGAAAAGGCGAGCCCATTTGTCGCCGATATCCGTGGGTGTACAGTCCTTGATGAACGTTTGGCTGATCTGATTCCCTCGCTTAGAGCGATGATCCAGACGTTGTCCGCCAGGCAGTCGATTCCTCAAATCGAGGCGGCTGCAGCAAAGCAAAGCCTGGCTTTGGTTTTTCGGCATTTGGAACCGCTAAGTGAGTCAGATATTGAAACCTTGATGCGTTTCGAGGCGACTTCTGGCGTGCAGATCCTGCTGCAATCGGGTGGCCCCGAGACGGTCACCGCGCTATCAAGTGAACAGGTGGCATCGCTCTCATACGACCTTCCCGAAGAAGCGCTCAGCTTTGATTTTCAGCCACTCGATTTCACCCAAGTGAATTACGCGATGAACGAGCGAATGACTCGGCAGGCGGTCGAGCTCCTCGATCTGAACAAGCAGGATCACGTGATCGATGCTTTTTGCGGCATAGGCAATTTCTCGTTACCCATCGCAAAGCGGGCCGGTCAAGTCCTAGGACTGGAAAGTTCAGTCGCCAGTGTGGAGCGAGCAAAGCGCAATGCGTTAAAAAACAGCATCTGCAACGCGATGTTCGAAGCGACAGATCTTTATAGTGATGAGGTCGAGATTCAAGCGGCAGGGTTTAACAAACTGTTGATCGATCCACCCCGCTCAGGAGCAGAGCAGTTAGTGAGGGCATCTTTGATCGATGCGATGGAGAGCATTGTTTATGTTTCTTGTTATCCGGAATCGTTGGCACGGGATGCGAGCACACTCTGTGGTAGAGGCTTTCGGGTTAAAGCGGTCGGTTTGATCGATATGTTTCCCCACACCACGCATTTAGAAAGTATGGCGTTGTTTGTAAGAGAACCAAGTCATGGTTGAAGCGACGAGAAATCAACGACAAATTACGTCTGGCGCTCTCAATCTGGAAGAATGGTTGACAGCATTCTCTTCGATGCGAGCTGGCATCGATCTTGAACGCATCAAAAAAGCATGTGAACTCTCGCGTCAAGCCGAGCAGAAAGCGTTGGCAACGGTCGGTCCCTGGGCTGAGGGGCGTAGCAGTTATCTGACCGGGCTGGAGATGGCGGATATCTTGCTGCCGATGAACGTGGACGAACCTTCTCTCGTTGCTGCCGTCATTTATCGGGCCGTTCGTGAGAACCAAATTACACTCAACCACGTGAGAAATCAGTTTGGTGCGGAGGTCGCCAGTCTTGTCGAAGGTGTCCTAAAGATGGCGGCAATCAGTAACATCCATATCCGACATGATGAGGTCGTCTTGGGCCAAACCTCAGACCAAATTGATCAGGCTAAGAAAATGCTGATCGCATTGGTGGATGATGTAAGGGTGGCACTGATTAAGCTGGCTGAGCGAACTTGCGCTATTAGGGCGGCGTCGAAAACTGATCGAGAGAAGCAATTACGATTGGCGCACGAAATGAGCGAGATCTACGCGCCCTTAGCCCATCGACTGGGAATCGGGCATTTGCGATGGGAACTTGAAGATCTTTCTTTCAGGTATGTAGACCCTGATGCGTATAAGCGGATCGCGGTCTTACTTGATGAGAAACGGACTGCGCGGCAGGCCTACATTGAGGAAGTCCTCAGCCTTCTTAAAGACAAACTGCACTTGGTGGGTGTCGAAGCGGAGCTTCAGGGTAGGGCGAAGCACATTTCGAGTATCTGGAAAAAGATGATGCGCAAAGGCATCAAATTTTCAGAAGTGTATGACGTTAGAGCCATTCGTATTTTGGTGCCCACCTCTGATGACTGCTACAGGGCGCTTGGTGTGGTCCACAATCTGTGGCGGAACATTCCGAACGAATTTGATGACTACATCGCCAATCCAAAAGGCAATGGCTACAAGTCGTTGCATACAGCGGTCATTGGTCCCGAAGGCAAAGTGCTCGAGGTGCAAATTCGTACTGAAGAGATGCACATCGAAGCTGAGTACGGTGTTTGCTCTCATTGGCAATACAAGACCAACGCTGATGTTGATAAAAGCGCGCGGTACGAACGGCGGCTCGAGCTTCTGCGGCAAGTCATTGAATGGCAATCAGAGGTCAAGCAATTGCCCGCGTCGTCGAAAGAAGTGCTGGCGAATGTTTCGCTCGATCGAGTTTATTTGTTTACACCAGATGGTCACGTCATTGATATGCCGCCAGAGTCGACGCCTGTGGATTTCGCCTATCGCGTGCATACAGAAATTGGGCATCGATGCCGAGGGGCCAAAATCAATGGCCGCATTGTGCCGTTGAATCATCGCCTTCAATCAGGTGATCGAGTCGAGATCGTGACGGGCGATGATTCAGCGCCCAGGCGAGAGTGGCTCCACTCGCATCTTGGTTACGTCACAACCTCGAGAGCAAAATCGAAGATTCAGGGTTGGTTTCATCGGCAAGCTCGACAGAAGAATATTGAGGAGGGCCAACGGGTTCTTGAAGCAGAGTTAAAGCACTTGGGGTTGGATCAGTATGCCCATCAGGATCTGAACTCAGCGCTTGGATATACATCAGACGATGATCTGTTGTTCGCGTTGGGAAGTGGTGATCTCGAACTCAGCGACGTGGTAGAAGAAATTGCCCGTGCCGCGAGCATTTTGAAACTCGATTCCCAAATGAATCTTGGTTTCGAGGCTGAAGGAAAAGTTCCCAGTTTGATTAGCGGTATCGGTGACCGAGCACACAGCGTGGCGCAGTGTTGTCAGCCGATTCCTGGTGATGCAATTGCCGGTATTTTGGAGGATGACGGTGTTGTGACTGTTCACATGCAAGATTGCGTTCAGGTCCTCAACGCGGATGTTTATGGGCGCTTAATGCGGTTGTCTTGGCAGGACGATATCCAAGAATCATTCAACGTGAACTTGGAAGTCTTGGGTTATGATCGACCGGGGATTCTCTTTGAGATTGCCGGCCTTTTTGTGACCGAGCAAATCAACATATCAATGCTACACTCAGAATCGTCCAAGGAGACTGGGCGAGTGGAAATTCAGATGAGCATTGAAGTGGGTTCAATCAAACCCTTGATTCGAGTTCTCGAATTGATTCAACAGATTCCAAATGTGGCGAGTGTCCGTCGACTGGCGGCTTAACACGCGAGCCATCAGCGAAGAAGAGAGGTCTAATGAAACTGATTCTTTTAGGTGCCCCAGGCGTTGGTAAGGGCACTCAGGCACAATTCATTACAGAAGCCTATTCAATCCCCCAGATTTCAACGGGTGACATGTTGAGAGAAGCCGTTAAGGCCGAGTCTAAACTTGGCCTAGAGGTGAAGGCCGTAATGGATCGAGGCGATCTGGTCACGGACGAAATTATCATTGCCTTAGTCAAAGATCGTATCCAGCAGTCAGATTGCGATAGGGGATTTTTGTTCGATGGCTTCCCTCGAACTATTCCGCAAGCAGAAGCCTTAGTGGCGCAAGACATTCATTTGGATGCAGTTGTTGAAATCAGTGTCGACTATGAGGAAATCATCAAGCGAATGAGCGGTCGGCGCGTGCACCCTGGTTCTGGGCGCACTTACCACGTTGAATACAACCCGCCAAAAGTGTCGGGGTGCGATGATGAAACTGGCGAGCCGCTGATTCAAAGAGACGACGATCAAGAGCAGACCGTACGCGATCGATTGAGAGTCTATGAAGAGCAAACGTCGCCATTGGTTGATTACTATCAACATATGGCAAAGCATTCGGCTCTCGAATATTTTTCCGTTGATGGTCAAGGCACCGTCCTGGAGATCAAACAAAAAGTGCTGCACGCGCTCAGTCAAGTGTCAGAGCGACAGTCGTAAACCCCGAAAGATTTAGAGAAAGAGACGGAAAAGAATGTTTGTTAAAAGGTTGTCTTTATCATCGAGAATTTTCTAAACTTGACCCCGTGCATCGAGGTTACCGTGGCTCTGCTTTTGGCTATGAGGCGGAGTTAAGCCGAGGAGATGCTTCATAGCTGTGGACTCTTCTAAAACTGAAATAAGGAGCAAGAAAGTGGTCGCAAAAAAGAAACCTGCTGCCAAAAAAGCTGCCCCCAAGAAAAAAGCCGCAGCTAAAAAACCAGCTGCTAAGAAAAAGCCAGCAGCTAAGAAGCCAGCCGCAAAAAAAGCCGCAGCTAAGAAGCCTGCGGCTAAAAAAGCTGCTGCTAAGAAAAAGCCTGCTGCTAAAAAAGCTGCGGCTAAGAAGCCTGCGGCTAAAAAAGCTGCGGCTAAGAAGCCTGCGGCCAAGAAGCCTGCGGCTAAGAAGCCAGCAGCTAAAAAGCCTGCGGCTAAAAAAGCTGCGGCTAAGAAGCCAGCTGCTAAGAAAAAGGCTGCCAAGAAAAAGTGATGGCCTTTGGCGATTAAAAAAGCCCTCCAATTGGAGGGCTTTTTTTTATCTGCTTGAGCCGTCGAGCCTGATCGCGCTGAACCATCACAGCCAATGAGATTCGAGATGATCTGAACCTGTGTGAATGACGATCGGGCGGTTGTGAGGAGATTTTGATCAAATGGTGATCATCGAGAGCCCTCATCCTCTGATATAAAGTCTATTGGGTGATTGAGATTCTTGAATGCCTTTGCGTTTGGCTCATCGATGACTTTGGTCGTGAGGCAGGCCAACCAGCCTTTGAGGGAGCCATCAAGGGTCCTTATACGAGCTTGGAGCAAGCGAATGGCGGCCTTTGAGACGATCATCAATCCTGGTTGTAAGCCATCCGAAGTTGAGTACAAG
>JALRJG010000014.1 GCA_023261215.1 Pseudomonadales bacterium
CTTACATTGCGAGGTCAGGCCGTGTTAAGTCTGGGGCAGGATCGATACCAGGGGAATCTTTTAAGCTATGACATTGCAAAGGGCATTTTCAAACTCGAGAGCGGGCAAGACCCTTCCGACCGCGTCAACCTGACCATTAACCCCAAAGCGGATCAACCTTTGTGAGCACTACGCTCAGAGCGACACACCTACGCAAACGTTTTGGCACCCGCGTCGTCGTTAAAGATGTCACGATCGAACTCAATCAAGGCGAGGTCATCGGACTCCTAGGCCCCAATGGCGCTGGCAAAACGACCTGTTTTTATATGATCGCTGGCCTCATCAAAGCGGACCAAGGCACCATCACGCTTGGCCAGCAATCATTGACCGATGCGCCTATGGATGCGCGCGCTCGATTCGGACTGGGGTATCTCCCCAAGAACCCAGCATCTTTAGAAAGCTCTCAGTGGAAGACAACATACGCGCTATCTTCGAGACGGTGACAGATTTTCCTTTGCGCGAACAACTCGCAAAAACGAATGATCTCATTGAAGAATTCAAGCTTGGTCATGTTGCCAAGTTGCCCGGCATGGCTCTCAGCGGTGGCGAGCGACGTCGAGCTGAAATCGCTCGTGCCCTAGCGTCTGGGCCCAAATTTCTTCTGCTGGACGAACCCTTCGCGGGTGTTGATCCAATTTCAGTCGGGGATATCAAAACAATGATTCGCCAACTCGCGGATCGAGGCATTGGTATTCTCATCACTGACCACAACGTTAGAGAGACACTCGATATCTGCAAACGAGCGTACATCGTCAATGATGGTTCGATCATCGCTGAAGGTTCAACAACTGAAATTCTGAACCATGAGGTCGTGAAGTCCGTGTATCTTGGAGAGGACTTCCGAATCTAGGATCTGAAACAAACAGTCCGCGCCCCTGACCGCCCCCGGAGGATGGACCTTCGCTTTCTGCTCGCGGCAACGCTTGGCGTTTTGCACCTGCAGCGAGGCGATCTTGAGCCCACTGTCCCACTGCGCCGCGTTCAATCCCAGTCAAATCGTCGCCTTCAGGATCATGATCCAAGGTCGAGCAACAGTTTTGATGCGATTGATTCTCCCATTCGCCTTACGCCCCCGCGAATTGAGCCCAGTTCCGTTCTATTCGATGCCTCGCCAAAGTATGATTCAACTATGGCTCTAAAACCCTCATTGGCACTGAAGCTGGGACAACAGTTACGCATGACGCCGCAATTGCAGCAGGCGATCAAATTGCTACAGCTGTCCACCTTAGATCTGCAGCAGGAGATCCAAGACGCATTGGACTCGAATCTCATGCTCGAGGAATTTGATGAGAACGAAGAACTGACCTCCGGCGCTGAGAATCAAGCGAACGATGACCCCGATCGCCCTGCCGAAGCCGGTGAGGCAGACGGGACCGACGAAACTTACTCAGATGAAGGCCGCGACCTCGAAACTGCAAATCCAGATTCTGATGCTATGGACGACGAAGGGTCTGAGGGCGACGCCAGTTCTATTGTCGAACCGATGGATCTTCCCGAGGACCCGTCAGAGCAAGATTCAGTCGACCTCATGGAATCCAGCTCGCTGCAGGAAGAGCTCGCTGTCGATTCTAATTGGGACGACGTCTATGAGCCGATTAACGCGGGGGCGGGATCTGCCCCTATCGACGACTATGATCCGATGGAATCGAAAACCACGGTCGAAACCCTCGCACAACACTTGCTGTCCCAACTGGAACTCTTAAACCTCAGTGAGCACGATGCGTTCATTGCTTGGCACATTCTGGACGGGCTGGACGCTGAAGGTCAATTAACCATCGAACTCGAAGACATTTTAGAAAGCGCACCCGAAGACTGGCTGCTGGAAATGGATGAAATCGAGGCGGTGTTGCATTTAATTCAACATCTTGACCCCATTGGCGTTGCCCACCGAAGCCTTCAAGAGTGCCTACTTATTCAGTTACGCGCCTTGCCGGTTGATACGCCCGCGCGAGGTCTCGCAATAGAAATGATCAGCGATCACCTGGCCCAACTCGGTACGCGTGATTTTGCGACGCTGACTCGAAAGCTTAGAGTCCCGGAGCCCGAACTCAGCTCGGCGATTGAACTGATAAAAACGCTGAACCCAAGGCCAGGAAGTGATTATGCCGATAACGCGTCTCAATATGTCGAACCGGATGTCATGGTACGCCGGCGCGAGGCGGGATGGGTCGTTGAAATTAATCCCGCAATCAATCCCAAAATTCGCGTCAACCCGGAGTACGCTGCGTTAATCCGGCGGAACGACACCAGCTCCGATCAAACCTACCTCAAGGAGCAAATGCAGGAGGCGCGCTGGTTTATTAAAAGCCTTCAGCAACGCAATGAGACGCTTCTTCGAGTCGCCACAGAAATTATGAGGGTACAAAAGGACTTCTTGGACCATGGCGACCAAGGCATGCGTCCTCTCGTGCTGCATGACATCGCTGAAGCGGTTGGCTTGCATGAGTCGACCATCTCGAGGGTGACCACACAGAAATACATCGATACCCCCATGGGCATTTTCGAACTCAAATACTTTTTTTCATCACACGTCAGCACGCATTCAGGGGGTGAAGTCTCGTCCACCGCCATACGAGCGCTAATAAAAAACCTGATTGCAGACGAGAACACTCGGAAACCCCTGTCGGACAATAAAATTGCAGCATTGCTCGCTGAACAAAATATCAATGTTGCGAGGCGAACCGTGGCCAAATATCGAGAGGCTTTGATGATTCCTCCCTCCAACGAGCGCAAAGAGCTGAACTGAGTCTTTGGCCATCCCTCCATCACATCTCAATTTTATCTTCGTAAATCTAGGCAACCACTCCACCAAATTGCGGTCAAATGCAGTTGAGGCTGTCTCGCTGACGCCCTTACCTTGGTCAAGAGACATTGATCCTATGAGCCTCTCCAATTAAGGAGTCCGTTTATGCAATTGAATATCAGTGGCCATCACGTCCATGTAACTTCAGCGATAGAAAACTACCTCATTAGAAAACTAGAAAAAATCGAACGCCACAACGAATCCATCGTTAACGGTCAGGTGATTTTGTCAGTGAATCAGAACCGACAACATGCCGAGGGCCGGATTCATTGTTCCGGGATGGATCTCTTTGCGGAGTCAACCGATCGAAATCTTTATGCCGCGATTGATGCGATGACGGACAAATTAGACCGACAGGTCACCGAGTACAAAAGAAAAAAAATCAGCAAACGACATGAGTAAGGGTTAGCGGGGATCGACCGACCTCAAGCGCTCGGGTCAAGCACACTGACTGAAGACGATTTAAAAGTGCGATTGAAACCGATAAGTCTTCGTTTTGAGTCGCGTTGCCAGCGCGCCGGCGCATCAAGCGGCAGGGAGTAGCCCAAGAAATGCATTAGATTCGTCTGCAAACCCTGCTCTGAATCACTGTGCTGCTTGCGATGACTGACGGTAGTATAATGCTCAATCCGGTCTGCGAAGGGTTTGTTCCATGCGCGTTGCTTCTATTCTTTCGCCTTCACGGACATTTTGCGGTCTCGAGGTCAGCAGCAAAAAAAGGGCGATTGAGCATGGCGCCCAGTTTATCGCCGCATGTGATCCTCGCCTCGACGAGGGTGAGCTGTACCGGTCGCTTATCGCGAGAGAAAAAATCAGCCCCACGGGCCTGGGCCACGGCATCGCCCTACCCCATTGTCGACTGCCGAGTTGCACCGGCATTGTCGGTGCGCTGGTCACGTTGAGCGAGCCCATTGATTTTGAGGCTATCGACGACGAACCCGTGTCAACCCTCTTCTACGTTATCGTGCCAGAGCAACAAACGGATTCGCATTTGACCGTTTTGTCAATGTTAATGGAGAAGTTCAACGACCCGCTCTTTAGACAACGGCTTCGCCAAGCCAAGACCGCTCAGGAGCTTTACCTCGCCGCTGTCTCGGAAAGCGTGTCCTGATGAGCCTACGGAATACAGCACAGGAATCGTCGAGCACGACGCATTTGGTCATTATTTCTGGGCGCTCAGGCTCTGGGAAAAGTACGGCACTTCATGTTCTAGAGGATTTAGGGTTTTACAGCGTCGACAACTTGCCGGCATCACTGACTGAGCCGCTTCTCGATCGATCTAAATCGCACGCCCTTCCACCTCGTATTGCGATCAGTATCGATGCACGCAATATCCCTCACGACCTTGAGGCTTTCCCAGAATTACTCGCTGAACTGAAAGACGTTAAGCTCACTGTGGTCTTCTTGGATGCTCGGACGGCGACCCTTATTCAGCGGTTCAGTGAAACGCGGAGACGACATCCCCTCTCCAGCGCCTCAGTTGATCTGAAAGAGGCTTTAGAGAAAGAATCGGCCCTGCTTGATGGCCTATCCAGCATGGCGTCGCTCAAAATCGACACCACCAATCTTTCGCTTCACGAGCTTCGAGAAGAGATCCGGTCTAGGGTCGCTGAGACAGATCATCGCTGCAGCCTTCTGATTGAATCGTTCGCTTTCAAACATGGGGTACCTGTGGACGCAGATTTCGTCTTTGATGTGCGGTCTTTACCTAACCCTCACTGGCAAGCGAATCTCCGTGCCTTGACGGGTCTTGATCAGGGGGTGATCGAGTTTCTTGAAAACCACCAAGAGGTCCTCGAAATGCGGGCCGATCTCACCCATTTCATCACCAAGTGGCTTCCAAGTCTTAAAGCGAGCAATCGGAGCTACATTACGATCGCGATCGGGTGCACGGGCGGGCAGCATCGAAGCGTTTACTTCGCAACGATGCTGAGTCGCCATTTCCTCGCCGAAGGTGAACAAGTGATTACACGTCACCGAGAAATCGAGGGCGTTTAGGCGCAGAGTCGTGATTAATCGTGCCATTATCGTCACTAATCCCAGAGGTCTTCATGCGAGATCAGCCTCGGCCATTGTGAAACTCGGTCAGACTTTCGAATCAAGCATAAAATTTGAAAAAGATGGCCGCTTTGCGGGCGGCCGCAACATTATGGAATTACTTTTGCTTGAAGCACCCAAAGGAACTTCTTTGGTGCTGCATTGTGAAGGCCCTGATGAGGAGCAAGCCGCGAGAGAAATGATCGATCTGTTCGCTAGGAATTTTGGCGAGACCGAGACCTGAGCCATGGATCGCGACGAATTTAACGCAACGCTCAGTGAAGCGATTGATCAAGGGGACGCCATCGGAATTCGGGCACTATTGGAAGAGCTCGAATTCGCAGATGTTGCCGACCTGTTAAGCCATTCTCCCGCGCCCTCAAGACGAGCCCTTTGGGAGAGCTTTGACGAGACGTTCAAGGGCAATGTAATCGCTTACGTTGACGAAGATCTGATTGCCGAACTCTTCGCAGAGCAAACCGCTGAGGAAATTGCCCAGGTTATTGAGCGCGTCCCAGACGCGGACGACCTCACAGACATCATTCAGAATTTGCCGCATGCCATGGGCGACGAAATTCTCGAATCACTGGATGAGACGAACAGAAGCCGAATCGAAAAACTGCTCACCTACCCCACAGACTCCGCGGGCGGCCTCATGGACACCGACCTTGTGTCCGTGCGCCAAGACGTCTCCATTGACGTGGTCCTGCGCTACCTTCGACGACACCAGCAACTTCCTGACGCGACCGATCAGATCTTTGTGGTAAGCGAGGAAGGTAAATTCCTAGGCAACCTCGCCATCAATCGGATTCTCGTGTCAGATCCGAGCACACTTGTTGCAGACTGCATGGACCAACGATTTGAGGGGATTCCCGCAACGCTTTCGCGAAGAGAAGTGGCCACCGTGTTCGAGCGATACGATTTGATTTCCATGCCCGTACTCGACGATGAAGGCTTCTTGGTTGGTCGAGTAACCATTGACGACGTGGTCGATGTCATTATCGACGAAGCCGACCACTCGATTCTGGGTATGGCGGGGCTGAGCGAAGAAGACGACACCTTCGCTCCGGTTCTGTCTAGTGTGCAGAGGCGCGCTGTATGGCTTGGCGCGAACCTTCTCACCGCCTTCCTAGCCTCCGCCGTTATTAATGTGTTTGAGGGCACCATCGAAAAGGTTGTGGCGCTGGCTGTGCTGATGCCCATCGTTGCGAGCATGGGTGGCGTGGCAGGCAGTCAAACGCTCACGTTGGTTATTCGAGGCATGGGCCAGGGCATCATTCATTCAAACAATGTGAATTGGCTCATTCGTCGAGAAGTTGGTGTTGGAGTGGTCAATGGCGTTGGGTGGGCGGTCGTCGTGGGTTTGGGCACACTCCTTGTCTTCAGCGATCACCAACTTGCATTCATCATTGCCATCGCCTTGATCATCAATATTTCCATCGCCGCAATCACCGGCGCAATCCTGCCACACCTGCTTTCAAAACTTGGTATTGATCCAGCCATTGCAGGGATGGTGGTGCTGACTACCGTCACAGACGTGGTCGGTTTTCTGTCATTTTTGGGCCTGGCTGCGGTCTTTTACGCGTGAGGAATCCATGACCGAGCTCGACTCAACCATCGTGAGCAAATCTCAAGAAAAGCGAGAAGCAGAAGCGGTATCGCAGCTTGCCGAACAACTTTGCCAACTAAAGCGCAAGCAGTTGGATCGACTCCCCTACCCAAATCTCGTCGATGCCATCATGACGTACCAAAAAATCACCAAGGGGAACGCAAGGAAGCGACAACTGGGTTTCATCAGTCGACAATTGAGGCGCTTGGATCTCGATGTCATCAAAACGCTGATTCAAAGATTCGACAGTTCAACCCCTCAGCATCAGCAGCTCATCAGCCAACTTGAGCATTACCGATCGCGCCTCATAGCGTCAGATCCATTGGTGATTGACGAACTATCCGCGCACTTTCCAAGCATCGATCGGCAACATCTCAGATCGCTTGTTAGACGCGCGCAGAAGGAGATCGAGGCGGTCGAAGAGGCAACATCATCAGAGCGTGAAGGCGAGCCTTTAATCTCACCCGAAGATTCGTTTCGATCAAAGCCGGCTGGAAAAGATCTTTTTGCCTACCTCAAATCGCTTGCCGACGAGCACCTGATCAGCCTCGCCACGCTGGAATCTGATGCCTAATGATCTTGAGCTGCGCGAGATCGAGATCGACGACCAACAATCCTGGGCGGTCGCTCAAGCGTCCAATCACATCACCCCAGGGGCTCACCACCATTGAATGGCCGTAAGTTTCTCGACCACTGTCGTGCACTCCAGTCTGACAAGCGGCGACCACGAACGCTGAATTTTCAATCGCCCGAGCGCGCAATAGCACCTCGAAGTGCGCCTCACCCGTTGGCCGAGTAAACGCCGAGGGTATCGCAAGGATTTCGGCGCCCATGCGCGTTAATTCCCGATAAAGATGTGGGAATCGAATGTCATAACAGACACTAAGACCCACTATGGCAAAGGGTGTGGGCACAACGACCGGGGTAGTACCTGGTTCGTAAGTCTCTGATTCTCGGTAGATCCGAGAGACATCATTCACTTCTACGTCAAAAAGGTGTCGCTTATCATACCGACCAACCAGCTCGCCATGAGGGTCGATCGCCATCGATGCCGCGCGAACTCGACCCCCGTCAACCTCACTCCCGTCTGGGCGGGTTGCAAGCGGTAACGTGCCACCAAAGACCCAGGTTCGTTTTTCCTTGGCTAACATTCTGAGTGCCGGCAGAATGCGTTCTTTCTCCTTGGCGTGGACTGACGGTTGATTCAAACCTTCAGATTCGACTTGCCCCAGTGCCAACACGCCACTCGATGCCAATGCGGCAAAGTTTTCGGGTAGAAAAATAGCATCGACAGACCCTGGCTGAATATCGCGCGTGATCAATCGTAATTGATCAAGACTGATGTCAACCTGACGACTACTGGTCATCTGCACAAGTGCGATACGACAGTTATTAGACTCAGGCGAGTTCGGTCTGTCGGTCATGGTGATTTTCGCTCACCCGTGGCCTCAGTGCCCGACGCATCCATGACCTCATCGGTCGACGCTCGAATCGACGAATCAAACACCGCGACCAGCTCGACCATCGGCTCTTCAAGCGTTCCGGTGAGCTCGTACTTCAAGCTGGTTAACTCATCAATCTGATTCTTGAACACTTGCTGCGCAAGCAAGACGCCCGCACCCACGAGCGGGCCCGTTGCAATCGCACTGTAAGCGGCATACCAAGGCAGATTTTTATTGAGTGGCAACGTGACAATTAAATCGTAGTCGATCACTTCACTGGGCACAGCCAACTCACCCGCAAACGTCAGTTGGCTGCCTGGACCAGAAATCACCACGGGATCCTTCGTCTGGATCAGACCAGGCGTGAGATTGAAACTACCCCCCACCTCGTTAAAGGCATGACCTTCGCCTAATACATTGGCCAAATCTAAACTAAGACGCTGGGCGATTTCTGCAAAATCAAACACACCTAACAGTTTCAAGGCGCCACTCGCCGCGTCTGCTTGAACGATTTTCCCCTTACCACCTTTCATCGAAAAGGCCCCGCTCAAGCGGGTTTCACTGATATTCAAGGGCGAGCCGGGCCACTGGAAGTCTGCTTGCATCAAGAAATCACTGCCTTCAAGCCCTGCGGCGAATCCCCATGCCTCCAATGAGGCGCGAACATCTGGAACCGCTATGGTGCCTTTAAAATGCGATGTTGGGTCACGCACCGCCATTTGCCAAACGAGCGGCTCCGAACTTAAAACCTCCATTCCTTTGACTTTTGCAGAGAGATTTTCGATCAGCACAGCAGCGTCAGCTGGGACAACGTCAAAAGACCAAGCGCCGTAATCCTCGCCATCAACCGTCAGTGATCGAAGATCCAAACGCATCGGCACCAGATCCTCACTTTTAAGCCCCAATAGGGGATCACCCGAAGCGTCCGACGTCAGGGCCAAATAATCGATCAAAGCCTCCACACGTTTGGTATCACTATCGTTCACTTGGATCCGACCTCTGATCTCATCATCCATGACATCAAATACCCAAGCTTCTTCCGTCGCGGAAACAACTAAATCGGCTCGTTCAAATTCGAGGCCAAAAAAATCGAGACTGTCGACAGAAATAGACAGCTCATCCAGGCGTTCTCGGAAGGTCGAGGCAACCTCTTGACTTGCCTCTTCAAATGCTTCGATAAATTCAATCCACTCTTCTGCGCCTACAAATGCGGTCTGGCCTACCACTCGTAACGCATCGAACGTACCCGCCTGAGCCACCGGCCTGCCCAATTGGATCAAACCACCCAAGACCTGATTTTGCTCCAGCTTCAAAACACCTGTCAGCGCATCATCGATCTCAAAACTAATCTCCGACCCGTCATCGTCGAACACTTGTAAAAGGTGCAGATTTCGACCGCTGTCAGCGCTGATCTTGGCCAAAGGCGGCGGCATCGACACAGTCACGCCTTTTAATCCTGACCATAATTCGATACTCGGCTGGTTAACACGCCCCCCAAAGGGAATTTGCAGGGTCGCTTCGAAGCGCGATCGACCCTCAGCGAACTTCAAGATCGCTAGATCCAACCAGTCGTCTAGCTTAGCGATGACCATTTCTCCACCAAGATTGATACGCGTGACACCACCTGCCCCGACCATCTCTGTTTCTATGGTGGCCTGAGCGGGTTCACCCAGGATCCGAAGGGAAACTGATGGTGCGCTCAGTCCACCATCAGTCGCGTATCGGAACATGCCATCCAACGCGGTTAACTCGAGATCGAACTCTGGCATCACCATGTGAGCATCCTTCATCTCAACCGTCGCATCCACCAACAGTGGATCCAGACCCTCAAGCAGCGGCACATCAAGGATCAACCGGCCAGAGAGCGCGCCTCCACCCTGCCACTGCCTCGCAAAATCATTAACACTCGCCGCAACCGGGGTCTCCTTGAGAACATTCAAAAGATCCCCTTGGCTACCGCTGAGCGGCGAATCGATCAAAAGACGCTCCGCCCCGCGATCCCAACTCAAGCTTTCCGCTATAAGAGAAGCTGGACCCAAGGCCGCGTCGAAGAAGACCCCTTGCAAATCTTGGGCTTGAATCCCTTGATTACTGACGTGCACCCCCCCTTCGAGCTGAAATAGATGAGGCCAGTCCGGGTCAAATTCGAGTTCTGTTTGATTCGCCTCAATTACAATGCTGTAAATCTTCTCTTCTTTGGGCTGTCGCTGATCCAACGATCCATGGACGATAAGACCTGTGGTATCGCCAGACCCTGAAACGATGGCATCATCAAGCCAGTCAATGGCTGATTGAGGCACCGTCGACGGAATGAAAGGAAGCGAATCCCTCAATCGAAAATCTGCTGCACCAATCACCAATCCCCAGGTTCGTGAGCCAAAGTCGGAAGTGATATTCATCTGCAATTTGCCACGGGCCCGCACGCTGTCCGCCGTCGCTTCGAGCAAGCCACTCCCTAAACGCCATGTGCCATCCTCGAAGTGATAAGCCAACTGACCTCTGACTTGATCTAACACCCAGGGTTGCGGATAGAGCTTAGGGAAATGAAGGCTTAGCGACGTTGCATCGATACTCAAATCACCCTCACGTACGCCAATGTCAAGAAACCCGCGAACCCCTTTAAAACCAGGCAAAACGCCATCGGTTTCTAACGAGGCATCCTCCAAGTCCGCTTGAATTCTGAGCGTCTCGATAAAGTCATTGAGCCGCGCTGAGGCCATCACAGCGCTCAGGTCAAGGGAAGGATGGGTTGATTTAAGCGCATCTCGCAGAGAGGGCGACACCAACCGGGCCTGGCTCAATTGGGTTGAGGCGCTCTCGGAAATTTCAATGCTGGGCAATGCCAATGCGAATCGCGCAACTTCAGAAGACCAATCAACACCCATTGAAAACGTGGGTAGCTCAAACACCCCCTCACCCAGATCCATTTTCGATAGGCGCGCTGTGATGTCGACTTGCTCAGCCATTAAATCAAATCCGCCGTCAAACTCTAGCTCAATGTCCAGCAGTTGATCGATGGTCGTCTCAGGCGGGGATTTAAGTGCGGCCATCCCCTTCACCGTTCCAGACCCTGAGCGGCTCTCAACCCATAGCGCTAGATTCATAACTTGCTCGTCAAACGGCGCCGGCAGTTGTGCGCTCACAAGATTTGAAGGCAGATCGCCAACCTCAGCATAAGCACTAAAATTAGAGGATAAAAATCGTCCCGGTTGGTCATCAAAGACCGCTGAAAATCGCAAGTTTTGAAGTTGGAAAGGACGTTCAGCACCGCTTTGATCCAGCATCAAATCCAACGTTCCTTTCGCCACGCGGCGCGGGCCCGTCTGAGTGAGAAACAATCCAGAGGGATTCATTGCCGACACCAGCCAATCTTGATCGCCTTGAATCAGCCGAATAGCAAAATCGGTCAGTGCCAATTGCTCGACACGACCAAAATTAATGAGTGATTTCTCTCCTGCCTCAAGGGGTCTACCCGCGAACAACCACCGTCCGTCTGATTGCTGCTTCAGCACCATTTCCAAACCAGAGATCGTCAATGATCGGACCGCAAGGCGCTGCTCAATCATCGACCGGAACAGGTCAACACGGATAGAGAGTGACCGGATTCGAGCGTCGGCGCTCTGCGGTGTGATCCCAAAAAGGAGCACATCCTCAACTTGGATTTCAGGGTCAAGCAGATTAAGGCGTGCCGAAATGCTCTGGAATTGCAGGCGAAAACCCAAGGTTTCGCTCAGCGATTGCTGCAACTCATCGCGGTACTCAGTGGCCAGGTTTGCGGCGAAACGTAAACTCGTTATGAATAGCGCAAACCCCAGAAGAGCGACGATCAACCCGACCCGAATCCAACCGAAGAAACGACTCATGCGCTCACCCGCGGCCCTCAGCAACCGAAAAAATCAGCGACAGCCCAGGGCGAGCTCTGACTCAAGGAGACGCCTCGCTGTCTCCCGAACCCATCGAGGCATCCAACGGCAATCCAACTCTAGACCTCGAAACGGCGAGCAACCCAAAAGGCAATACGTCGGAAACTTGGCAATGCAGACGATCGGTCGCACATAAATCTTTCATTTTCTGCGCCACGCGACCTTCATCAGACTCGCTTCCCATATCGATAAAATCAATGACCGTTAAACCACCAATATTCCGCAATCGTAGGTGTCTTGCGATCGCAACACAGGCTTCAAGATTCGTCTGCAGCGCGGTCGCAGCAAGATCCTTTTGCCCTAAATTACCTCCTGAATTCACATCCACCGTTGTCATAGCTTCGGTTTTTTCGATAATGATGTAGCCCCCGGATGGCAGGTTAACCCGCTTATCATGAACGGTTTCGACCGCGAGACCGGATTCAAGTTCATGACCGAGCGTGGGCTCTACCGCGCCTAGCTCACCCGCAAAGTCGGTTGCGAAGCGAGCGATAAACGACGCCACTTCATCTCTGATGCTTTCATCATCGATGCGAATTCTCGAGATTCGACTGTCGAGCAGATCTCTTAAGGTTCTGAGCGCGACAGGTAAGTCCTCATGAAGCTTCCTCGGTGTTCGGTCCTGCAAATAGCCGCTTTCGATTTCGTCCCACTGCTCGACCAATGCGTCGAATTCATTTTCCAACGTTTCAATTGACGTACCCTCAGCCACTGTACGGGCGATTAACCCGAGCCCCGATGCAGCCGAAACGTCTGGGAGCAATCTCTTCAACCGTTCAATCTCTTCCTGATCGGTAATTTTCTTTGAAAGGCTGAACTGTTCTTGTCTCGGGACCAAAACCAAATATCGAGAGGCCAGCGTAATGTTCATCGTGACTCTTGGGCCTTTTTGCCCCATGCCCTCCCGAATTACCTGGACCATCACCGACTGACCTTCTCGTAACAGCTTTTGGATGGGCGGGTTACCTTCGTGCGTTTGATTTCGTCCATCGGAAACGACCTCGGTGACGTGCAAAAACGCCATTTTATCGAGGGATATGTCGATGAACGCGCTCTGCAGAGCAGGCACAACTCTCGATACTTTACCGGCATAAATATTGCCACGAAGCATTTGCACCGATTGGTGTTCGACAAACACCTCGAGGACTTTGTTCTCCTCGACGAGTGCCACCTGAGTATCGTCCTGAGACTGGGCGATCCAAATTTCTCTACTCAAAATTGACCTCAATTTTCACAATCACGTTCTTCATCACGAAACTGCCAAAGGGATAGTCCACTACGAGCGAATAACGCCTCGGTTTCAAACAACGGTAATCCCATCACGTTACTGTAACTGCCTTCGATGCGTTCAACGAACAAAGCGCCCAGTCCCTGAATACCGTATGCACCTGCCTTATCGAAAGGCTCAGGAGTCGTCAAATAGCGATCGATCTCTTCTTCGCTCAGCGTTTTGAATTTGACGCGCGACACAACAACAGCTGACTGCAACCCTTTGGCTCGTAGCGCAATACCAGTATAAACCTCATGCCAGCCACCCGATAATCGCCAAAGCATACGTCGAGCATCCTCAGCATTCTCTGGCTTGCCTAAAATTTCTCCGCTGGAAACGACCACCGTATCGGCTGCCAACACAGCAAGTGCTTCCTGTTCTGCACTAGCTTCCGATTTTTCTTCTGCAAGTCGGCGAACGTAATCCTGTGCTAATTCATTCTCTAACAGCTTCTCATCAATATTCGCTGGTCGGATCAAACAACTAACACCCAATTGGGAGAGAAGCTCTGCTCGCCGCGGCGACGCTGACGCTAGAATCAACTCTGGTACTGGACGTGCCATCAGCTAACGCTCATCACGTA
>JALRJG010000150.1 GCA_023261215.1 Pseudomonadales bacterium
ACAGGTTCACTGATGATCGCCATGTCTTCTTTCTGCAGCGTACCCTCTGGATAGCGCTTTAATACAACCCGTTTCAATTCCATCAGTGACCTCCCGATACGCGGATATTCTGTCCTGTCACCCAGGCTGCTTCCTTTGAGAGCAGATACAGAGCTGCCAGCCCCAAGTCTTCAGGCGTGCCTAAGCGACCTGCAGGTAAGCGCAGCATTTTCTCTAAACCAGGCAAATCGTCCTCTTTCAGACTGAGCGCCTCCATCATAATCTCCGTGGGCACTGCGCCCGGCATGATGCAATTGACTCTGATCCTGGGTCCCAACTCCTTGGCAAAGGTTTTAGTGAGCATATTGACCCCAGCTTTCGCGGCCGAGTAATGACCGCTTCCCGGAATCACGTCTTCCGCAGCAAGGGACGAGATATTAAGGATTCGCCCTTCGTTCATCTTTTGAGATGCCACTCGCGTGCAGTGCCAGACAGCCGTGAGGTTAAGTAACAGCGTTCGCTCCCACTCGGCAGGATCAAGGTCCACCAGCGGCGCCTGAACAGCTGAGCCCCCGGCATTATTGACCCACATGTTGAGTGATCCAAATTCGCTTAGCGCAAAATCCGCGAGGTGCTCAACGGCGGCAAGGTCCGTCACATCAGTCGCACACGCTTTTGCCTGGCCACCGGCTTCGTTGATCTCTTCGGCCACGCGCTCTATTTCATGTGCGCGTCTTGCAGCGCACACCACGTTGGCACCCGCTTTGGCGAGCACCTTGGCAATGCCTTCACCAATGCCGCGCCCAGCGCCCGTTACGACGGCCGTCTCACCACTTAAGTCAAAGAAACTCATTCCAGTCCACTCCACTATCGCCGTTGAAAACAATCAAGCTTGCCGGTTTAATGACAGATCGGTCAAGCAGCTCCAAGCTGACGCGCGCGAGGCGCACCGATTGGACATCTCTGAACCTTAGCTCACCCATCGAAAGGATCACTCATGGACCGACAGCGTCTGATTCAAACCGCTCGCGAGGATCTGGCTCACGCCAAGGCTGGAACGATCCAGCAGACCCCAAGCCACGTCGAAGTGCCAGCGGATCACTACGTTGACGAAACGCGCTGGCAACAAGAGATCAAACAAATCTTTAAGCGCGTGCCCCTCATGCTAGCCACCAGCGCGGAAATTCCCGAGATCAACGATTACAAAGCCATGACCGTGCTCGGCGTACCGCTCATCATCAGTCGAGCTGAGAATAGGGAAGTCCGTGCCTTCTTTAATGTTTGCAGCCACCGAGGCGCTCAGATCATGCCCGAGGGACGCGGGAACACACACCGATTCACATGTCCCTACCACGCGTGGACCTACAATCTGAGCGGGCAGCTCACTGGCGTCTTCGCCGAGAAGGATTTCGGCGCTGTCGATCGATCCTGTTATCAGCTCACGCCCATGATGTGCCTCGAGCGAGCCGGTCTCATTTGGGTTCATTTAGACCCTGAGCCGAAGCTACCCATCGAGGACTTCCTCTGCCAGTACGACGAGGCATTGGCGGGGTTTAACTTTGAGAACTGGCACTATTTCGATTCCCAGGTCGTCCGTGGGCCCAACTGGAAGATTGCCTATGACGGCTATCTCGACATCTACCACTTACCCATACTTCATAAGGCAACCTTTGGGTCAGACTTCCCACACCGAGCGAATTACTACCCATGGGGACCTCATCAACGGGTTTCGGGTCCCAACCCAGGGCTCATTGAATTCGAACATCTACCCGATGACGAATGGCCGCTAGAGGCCGCGATGGGGGGTGTTTGGACGATTTTTCCTCACATCTCCATTGCGAGTTTTGATGGCGGCGGGCGGGGCGTGTTGCTCTCGCAGCTTTTCCCAGGAGAAACCGTAGGTGAATCCATCACGGTTCAACACTACTTACTTCAAGACAAACCCGACGAAGAAGGCGAAAAGGGTGCCAGAGAGCAATTTAAGTTCCTCCGTTATGTCGTCGAGGAGGAAGACTACGCCACCGGCCTAAAGCAACAGGTCGCACTTGCCTCAGGTGCAAAAAAAGTGGTGACATTCGGTAAGAACGAAGGCGGCGGCAGTCGTTTCCACGCATGGGTCGATTTACTGCTCCAGACACCTGACCAAGAACTGGGTGCTCTGTTCAAAAACCCCTTCGACCCTCTCTTGTCAGAATAAGGAGAACCTGACGTGAACAAGGCAGAAAACCACGAAGTGGTATCGATTTACTCGCTCGATGATGATCTCCGTGAGGCGATCTTGCTTGAGCAAAAAGAGTGCGTCTTAAATTGGTGTACACAAGATGAGTGGCCCATGGGCGTTATTCATTCCTATATTTGGCGCCGTGGCAGCATTTGGATTACCGCCGCGGCGCACCGGCATCGCGTCTCAGCATTACGCCGAAATCCAAAAACATCGGTGGTGATCACCTCAAAGGGAACCTCTTTTGATGCGGGCAAATCAATTACGGTCAAGGGCCGCGCCAAAATCCACGAGGATCGCGACTTAAAGATGTGGTTTTATCCCGAACTGGCTGGCGCGCTTCGATCGACCCCAGATGAAGTCAAAGCCTTCGAAGAGATGCTCGATTCTCCCTTGCGGATTGTGATCGAGGTCGTGCCAGAGAAGTGGATCACCCATGACGGCGCCAAAATGCGGGCACATACGCTGGGCACCATCGATGAGACGCAACTTGCAAAACCGCTTGAGGCAGACACGGTTCGGCTGGAAGCAGAGAAAAAGCGAAGGGGAATCAACCATGACTGATTATCAGCACATCATCGTCGATTCCCCTCGGCCCTTTGTCTCAAGAATTACGCTTAACCGACCTGAATCAAGGAACGCGCTTAACAATGTCATTCGCCGGGAAATCTACAGCACATTGGAGGCGAACGATCGCGATCCCGAAGTGCGCGTCACGATCTTGCGTGGTGCGGGCAAAGCGTTTTGTGCAGGCTACGACCTCAAAGCCAACAATCGAGACAATCAGCCCTTTCACACTTCGCCTGGCGACGGCAATTGGGCTCGCCATGTCGTCGACGGTTTCTTCAGGGTCTGGGATCTCGCCAAACCGGTGATTGCCCAGGTCCATGGCTACTGCTTGGCTGGCGGCACTGAGCTCGCGACGTCTTGTGATCTCGTTTATTGCGCCGAGGATGCCAAGATTGGTTACCCGGTCGTGCGATCAATGAGCCCACCGGATAATCAGTTTTTCCCCCACCTGCTGGGGCTCCGCAATGCGATGGAAATGATGCTCACTGGCGATGCCATCAGTGGTATAGAGGCGGCTGAACAAGGATTCGCCAATCGCGCCTATCCGATCGAAACCCTGGAGGACAACGTCCTTGAAATTGCGGAACGAATTGCCAAAGTCCCCACAGATCTTCAGCAAATGAATAAACGTGCGGTGCACCGGCAAATGGAGTTAATGGGGGTACGCGCCGCCATCCGCTCTGGCACAGAGATCCAAGCTTTAGCGTTCCACACTGAATCCACCCGAGCTCATTTCAAAGAATTGGCGGCAGGCCTCACTGATGCACTGTCCAAGCGAGATGGCAAATTCGGTGATTACCGGACTCAGACCGGAGAGGATTAAATCGTCGGACGAGGGACATCAGAAGTTCCACGCCTTCGACCGCCTGGTTAGACGATCTGGCTCGTTAGAAAGGAAGACAACATGACCATACGATTCGATGACCAAGTGGTGTTGGTAACCGGTGGCACGCGCGGTCTCGGGAGAGCGTTCTCAGAGTGTCTCGCATCCAGTGGCGCCACAGTCGCGGTGAACAGCACAACGGGTGATGACGGCGGGGTCATTTCCGACATCGAGCATCAGGGTGGACGAGCCACTCATATTCCTGGCTTGGTAGAGAATGCCGATGCATTGATCGAACAGGTCATTGAGCACTGCGGTCGACTCGACGCCATTGTTCACAATGCGGGGTTTGTCCGTGACAAAACCCTAAGAAAGATGACGGATGAGCAGTGGGACGATGTGATGGGCGTCCATCTCAAAGCGGCATTTCAGCTCACCCGAGCGGCCTGGTCTCACTTTGAAGCGGCGGGTCGAGGACGCATCGTCTTGATCAGCTCTGCTTCCGGGCTCTACGGCAACTTTGGTCAAGCGAATTATGCTGCGGCAAAAATGGGCATGTACGGATTGGCGCGTTCCATCACGCTTGAGGGCGCAAAATCAAATATTACCTGCAACTGCGTTGCGCCCGTTGGGGCAACGACGATGAATAGCGCACATTGGTCGGACGAGGATAAACGTATTCGAAAGGCCGAATACGTTGCACCGCTCGTGGCTTACCTCGCCCACGCGAGCTGTGAAGAGTCCGGCAGCTTCTTTGAGGCCTCAGCGGGTAGTTTTAGAAAACTACGATGGGAGAGAACCGAGGGCCTCAACCTTTTTCCAGAAGAGACGCCGGTCACGGTCGACACGATTGCGAGCCATTGGGGCAAGATCACAGACTTTGCCCAGGCCGAGCATCCCACCAGCATGTCGGACTCACTCCAGCGCATGTATGCTCGTTTTAACCGCTAACGGGTGTTGCTGCGCCATCGTCTTGCCGAGGCAGACGTTAGCAGGTAACCAGCCATTGATAGGCGCTGGACCTGGTATCTACAAAATACGAAGGAAAGAGACTTAGGAAATAAAAAAAAGCGGTAAACAC
>JALRJG010000151.1 GCA_023261215.1 Pseudomonadales bacterium
CGCCTGATCATCGCCTTCAAAGGCTAGAAGCCTCGTCGAGTCGACGCTAGGCAGTTCTTCTAGAGACGTTTCAGAGAGATCTGTCCAAATGAGCGCCTCAGGGGCTGCGGAAACAGTGATCCAGTCCGAGGTCCCTCGAAGACCGCCTCCCGGCGTTCGAGCTTCAAAGCGTGTGATGCTCCGCTGATTGAGCATCTGTGAACTCCGGATGACCATCGAATTCCCTTCGCTTGAGAGCTGACCGATGAGGCGCCCTTCGCGGCGAAGGTCAAGCGAGCGAGGTTGCGCTGGGCTCGGGTGTCCAAATTGATCCAGTGCCCGAATGTTAAGGTCAAAGGCCTGGCGCTGCCCGACAAATGCGGGCGCGGTTACATCCAATCGAGTCGCTGGTCCCGCGATCACTGCTCTTTCTTCAGTCTGAATTCGTCTCCATGGGCTTTGTGCATCAGCCCTGATAGATAGCGGCAATTTGAGTGGCGATAGATCTGCCGGGGAGCGCACGATATTCCCATACTCGATTTCAAAAACAGCCTCAGTGGGCAATTCCGCGTCAATGGTTAAAACCAGTGATGTGGCTTGTGCGAGCTGCTCGATTCGGTGCGGAATGTCCGAGGGTAGTTTGACGCCAATACGGTTAGGGGCGCTCTCGTCCGTGGCCTGCAGGCGGTGAGCGGAAAACAACGGCCCATCAATCCTGATTTGAGTACCTGGATTCAATACAGCCTTTCTGACGATGAATTGGGTCGCCGAGTACCGAGTGGCAGCCGTGAGAGGCTCGCTTCTTGAAAAGAAGGCGCTCATCGGAGAATCCTGCGCTTCCTCAGCTTCTGCGCCGTCAGTCTCAGTATCGCTTGTCGACATACTGAAAGTTGGATCTGTATTGCTCACCAGTGGAGATGAAAATAGTGACTGACCTCCAGCGCGGGGTTGACTCGCGTCAGGCGCCGCTTGCGCGCTCGGGCCAGACCCAATGATTGAGATCAGGAGAAAACAGAAGCGCAAAGCCATCATAGTCGAGTAATAGCGTGCCTTTTGCGTCTGATGCGACGCAACCAAGGGTAACTTCGTAGCGCCCTCAATTCGGGCATCTCGCGTTGGCCTCGGAGGGTCCAGATTAAGGGCTGATACCCCAAAGACAAAAAGAGACGTCGACCAATTCATGATCAAATTATAGCTCGAATAGGCCGCTCGGCCTGAAGACTTCATCCAATTGCGGGTGTGGCTCTCGGTGGACAAAGTCCCTGCACTCAAAAAAAAGGCCGCACAAGGCGGCCCTTTCCGAAGGAAGCGACAATCTACTGGTACTTCTTGAGCTCCTCTCGAGCAATCACTCTGCGATGTACCTCATCGGGGCCATCCGCCAGACGCAATGTTCGCTGACTCGTCCACATGGCAGCAAGTGGCGTGTCCTGAGAGACCCCCAATGCGCCATAAATTTGGATGGCTCGGTCTATGACTTTTAGGGCCATATTGGGCACCGCAACTTTGATCGCCGAGATGTACTTTCGCGCTTCTTTGTTGCCGATGGTGTCCATCATATAAGCCGCTTTCAGCACCGCGAGGCGACACATATCGAGCTCAATTCGGCTGTCTGCGATCACGTCGTAGTTGCCGCCAAGCTCAGCCAATGGCTTACCAAAGGCTGTTCGACTCAGCGCACGACGGCAAAGGAGCTCCAGCGCACGCTCAGCAACGCCGATGGACCGCATACAGTGATGAATTCGCCCTGGACCTAATCGACCCTGGCTGATTTCAAAGCCTCGTCCTTCACCCAAGATAATGTTCTCTTTGGGCACCCGAACGTTGTCGAACTTAATGTGCATATGACCGTGTGGCGCATCGTCTTTGCCGAAAACATACATGGGTCTCAGAATATCGACGCCAGGGGCATCAATTGGCACCAAAATTTGCGATTGACGCAAGTGTTTTGGCGCGTCTGGATTCGTGACAACCATGGTGATCATAATCTTGCATCGGGGATCGCCAGCACCAGAGATATAGTGCTTCTCACCGTTAATGACCCATTCGTCACCATCCAGTACGGCACTGGTGCAAATATTGGTGGCATCTGACGATGCAACATGGGGTTCGGTCATGGCAAAAGCCGAGCGGATCTTGCCGTCCAACAATGGCTCAAGCCATTCTTTCTTCTGAGCTTCCGAGCCGTAACGCTCAAGCACTTCCATGTTCCCGGTGTCGGGCGCGGCGCAGTTAAAGATTTCGGAGGCCATGGGGTTCCTAGCCATAACCTCGGCAAGATGGGCATATTCCAAATTGCTCACGCCCGCTCCGCCCTGACTTTCGGGCAAAAAGAAGTTCCACAGCCCTGCGTCTTTCGCTTCTTGCTTGAGCCCGTCCATGATCTCCATCTGACGGTCCGTCAATTGCCAGCGATCACCGACGTCAATTTCGTTGTAATACTCTTCTGTGAGCGGATCAATTTTTTCACGAACGAAGGTATCGATCTTGTCTCTGACCGGAATGAGCCGTTCGGGTATGTCTAAGTCCATCATCGTCTATATCTCCAATTCAACTCGAGGGCAAAGGCCCCGGCGAAGTCATCCTAACCTAGGTTTCAAGGCAGATGCCAGCGTCATGCAGGCCATTGATACAGTTCGATGGGTGCGGTGGATTGATGGGGTATTTATGTCTCAATATCCATCGAACCGAAGTTTAGCCGCCGATGAATTTCATCACCGTGGTCTCACCCTGAAAGGTCTGTTGTTTGACCTGAAGCGCGCTCAGTAACCGAGCCTGGAGCTGTGGCAAGACGAGATGCCTTGGTAGGGTCAGCAAGTCTCGAATTGATTCTCGCCTTGGGCTCGACAGACATCCGTAAAGGTAGCCATCCGATGACAGTCGTAGGCGCGTACACGCGCTGCAAAAAGGCTCACTCTCGTTGGCGATGATCCCGAATGTGCCCTGTCCGGGAATTTTGAACCGAACGGCCGTTGAATCAAACGGTGCATCGGTGCGCTCGTACTCGTACTCGGCTCCAATCAAGTCCAATAGGCTCTGCATCGAAAGAAAATCTTGTGCGAAGCCCTGGCCTTGATTGAGATGCCCCATCCTCATGAGCTCAATGAAACGAAGTTCAATGCCCCGCTCCAGGCAAAATCTCAATAAGGGTAGGACGTCGTCGCGATTCACTGTGCGCATGGGCACCATGTTGATCTTGAGCTTAATGCCTCGGGATAACGCGAGTTCAATGCCCTCCAGCACGGTCTCAAGGTCACCTCCCCTGGCAATTTGTCTGAACTTGAGGGGGTTCAAGGTATCCAGGCTGATATTGAGACGCTTCAACCCGGCGGCTGAAATAACATCAAGCTTCTCGCTCAATTTCTGCGCGTTGGTGGTCAGACTGATGTCTTTTAGATCGAGCGCGCCAAGGCCGAGTAAAAAATCATCGAATTTTGGTGTGATGAGTGGCTCGCCGCCGGTGACTCGGACTTTATCAATGCCTGCAGCATCTTTCAGATAGCGAACCAGCGTGAGCAGCTCATCCGCCCCGAGTTCTTCTCGAGCTGGCATGAGTCGCTTACCGTCGGGCACGCAGTAAGTGCAGGCGTAATTGCATGCCGAGGTCAAGCTGACACGAAGATTCTTGAACCGACGCCCGAGTTTATCGACGATCATGATGAGCCGCTGGCTGGAGTTAACTTCCGGCGAATTATGGCACGCCGCTTCGCTTTCTGTAACTGATGTTGGGTATCGATGACCTTCGGCCGTTGCCTGCTCCTGGCCACGTCTTAAGGTCTCGCAATAGGAATGAAGTCATACGTTTACGAGACTATGGGCTAAGGGCGTCAGCGCGATGGCGAACTGACCCCTGTTTTTGCTGGTTTAGTGGGTGATTTTCGACATAAAAAGAAGTGCCACTTGATTGCGCGCTTGGAACTGTTTGCCGCGCCTCTTTCGATGGTTCGATGATTGTCGGAATGGCGCCAAATCAGGCGATCAATCGGCGTTTTAAGACCTTTGGCGGTTGAAGTCCGGGTAAGAGAGGACTAAGTTTCGTTGGCTGCTCCTGGGAAGGTCTCATGATGATGTGGTTAAAGGCCCGGCTTGGGTCATTTCTGATGCAAACGCGCTCACCTCGTGAAGTGCCGTTATCGGACTTGGGTCAACTTTCAAAAAATTTGATGCCCGGCGATGTGATCTTGGTTGAGGGGCTAACCCGGGTCAGTGATGTGATTCGGTGGGTGACCCACTCCCCTTGGACACACGCCGCGTTGTACGTAGGCAAGCTTGAGATGATCCAAGACCCAGACCTGCGTGAGGCGATCTTGGCGCATTATCAAGGGCCGGAGGATGTTCCTCTACTGGTCGAGAGTTACCTCAATGTGGGCACCATTGTTCAACCGATTACGGTGTATGAGCAGCATCATCTGAGAATCGCCAGACCCAGGGCCTTAACAGATCGAGATGCCGACTGTGTTGTTCGTTATGCGATCTCTAGATTGGGCGTGCCTTATGACGTGCGTCAAATACTCGATCTCTTACGCTTCTTGTTCCCCTGGTTCATCCTCCCAAGGCGATGGCGCTCCTCCCTTTTTGAAATGAACGTAGGTGAGAATACGAAGACGGTCTGTTCAACCATGATTGCAGAAGCGTTCGCGCAGGTCCCCTTCCCGATTTTGCCGCTGGTCAGAAAAACAGAGCAGGGTCAAAGC
>JALRJG010000152.1 GCA_023261215.1 Pseudomonadales bacterium
ACTCGATGCGACAAGTGAAGTGCAGATCCAAACCTTGGCAGCAAAGATTCAACGTGTTGATTTACTGATCAACGCCATTGGCGCACTTCAGACCCATGACTACGGTCCTGAAAAGTCCCTACGAAACGTCAGCCAAGCACAACTCGTAAGTCAAATGATGACCAATGCCCTCCCCACGCTATTGCTCGCTAAACATTTCACTCAATCACTCAAACGCGCACCTGCGGCTCGGATCGTCACTCTCTCAGCGCGCGTGGGGTCCATCGCTGATAATCAACTCGGCGGATGGTACAGCTATCGCGCATCCAAAGCCGCGCTGAACATGCTGGTTAAAACGCTCGCCATCGAGTGGCAGCGAACCCTTCCAGCGGCCTGCGTCATCGCCTACCATCCTGGAACGGTCAAAACCAAACTCTCTGAACCTTTCGTGGGGTCGCAAACTGCGCATTCCGATTCGAGTTCCTCCGAAAAACGGCTCCTCACCCCAGCGCAGGCAGCCGAGCGCCTCTTAACGCTTACTGAGCACCTCCAGCCTAAGGATTCGGGCAGGTTCTGGGATTGGCGACACGAGATCGTGCCCTGGTAGCCCCAAGACAAGCAAAAGTGGCGGGTCTTTCTTTGGGTCAAACCGCAACCCAATGGTTTGCGCTTGACTCAATCGCTTCGCCTTACGAGCGCCAAGCAATCAAGACGATCATTGCTTCAGCCCTGGTCACCGTCCTCGGGTTGGTCCTATACTCAAGTTCACGTTTCGATTTTGAGGACACGGATCAATGAAAGGCGTCGTTATGAATCTCCTCGCTGATATGGTTGAAACCCAGTTAGGCATGGAGGAATGGAACGCAGTGCTCGACGAAGCAGGCGAAGACGGCATTTACACCGCCACGTCAATTTACGAGGACGAGCGCCTGCTCAACATGGTTGGGATACTCAGCCGCAGGAATGACATTCCGGTGAAAGATTTGGTTTACGCGTTCGGTCAGTTTATGTTTCCCGCATTCTTCACCCGCTATCCACAACTGATCGAAGGGCACGACAACGTGCTCGATTTTTTGCAGGGCCTAGACAGCGTCATTCACGTCGAGGTTGCAAAACTCTACCCTGGCGCGATCACCCCTGGTTTTTCAGACTCGCGTCGCGATGAGAAAACGCTCCACTTGAAGTACACCTCCGATAGACAGCTTTGTGCGCTCGCCGAAGGCTTGATTGATGGCGCCGCCAAGCACTTCGGCAACGCCTACCAACTCGAGCATAATCCGTGCTATCACGAGGGCGCGGACCATTGCGGCCTGCTCATTACCATCGATTAGCATCATGAGTACGGATGCCTTCGAGCGGGCTTTTCGAAGAGAAAAAGCCGCGCGGCAGCAGGCCGAGGATGAACTCGAGCAATTGTCGCGCGAGATCTACCTCAAGAATACCGAGCTCGAAAAGCTCAACCAGGATCTGATCCGCAACCAAGCGCAATTGGTCCAAAGCGAAAAACTGGCCACCGTGGGTCAGCTCGCCTCCGGCGTTGCACACGAAATTAATAATCCGCTTGGCTTTTGCCTCAGCAATCTCAGCACACTCAAAGAGTATGTAGACGAGATCAGTGCACGCTTGGCTAAATCAACGGCTGAACCAGACGAGGCGTTAACCGCCGTGATGACGGATTTGCCACTCCTCGTGCAGGAAACACAAGAAGGCCTTGAGAGCATTAGGAGCATTGTTAGGGACCTTCGAAACTATTCTCGAGATGCCGGCGATGATTTCACCGAGACCGATATCGCAGACTGCATCCATGCCACGTTGAACATGCTGCGCAATCAAATCGGCGGCTACCACGTCAGTCTGAACCTCGACGAGATCCCATTGATTCAAGCCAACCCTGGCAAATTGAACCAAGTGTTCTCCAATTTAATTATGAATGCCCTTCAAGCCATGGCGCCAGATGGGCGTCTTGTGATCGAGACATCGGCGAGTGACCGTTATGTGGAGATCCGGATTACCGATAATGGCTCAGGCATCCCTGACGAAATCAAGCAGACGATTTTTGAACCCTTTCACACCACAAAACCGATGGGCGAAGGCACTGGGCTGGGTCTGTCCATTTGTCACACCATCATCGTTGACAATCACAAAGGGCAAATCAGCGCTCGAGACGCAAATCCTGGGCCCGGAACCACATTCGAAATTCTCTTGCCCTTAGCTCGATAGTCTCGCCGTACGCGCCCGATATCCGGCCACCACATTTTGCGATGGACCCCCCCGATCACAAGGGCTGGACTGGCATCCATGTGCGTGGCCAGATTGCTTCACAATCGAGGGAGTCTATTTTGGAGTGCCACGAACAATCGGTTGCTTCGATCGAAATAGACTGAATAATTCATTGGCCTCAATTGTTTTCACCTGCGTACAATTCGCCATCGCTGAATGATGGCCTGACAGCAGCGCGCTTAAAGGTCGCAACATGGAGTCTCTATGAGTCAAAGAGAAGGCAGTCTTGAAGCCCCAACACGTCACCCCATTCCTTGGCAGGAGGATCACTTCTGGGATGAGGCCGATCTGAATCACGAACTCGAGCGCGTGTACGATATTTGCCACGGATGCCGAAGATGCGTCAGCTTATGCGATGCCTTCCCAACCCTTTTTGACCTGGTGGACGAGTCTGAAACCATGGAAGTCGATGGCGTAGACGTCGCTGATTACGGCAAAGTGGTCGATCAGTGTTACATGTGCGACCTGTGCTACATGACCAAATGTCCCTATGTGCCACCGCACGAGTGGAATATCGACTTCCCTCACCTCATGCTCAGAGCCAAGGCTCAAACCTACAAAAAAACCGGCGGAAGATTCCGAGACAATCTCCTGACCAGCACCGATGCCATGGGCAAGGCCCTGACCTTAATTCCTTTGGTGGACGTGACCACCAACGCGCTCAACAAGACCGGGCTCTTCAGAAATGCACTCGAGAAGACGCTTGGTGTGCATCGAGATGCACCCTTGCCTGAGTACCATAGAAAGACCTTGCGCAAACGGTTTAACCCCACCGGAAACGCACCCCAAGCGACCCAAGCGCTTGAGGGCACGACAGGTAAGGTCGCTTTCTACGCGACCTGCTATGGCAACTACACAACGCCAGACTTGGGCGATGATTTCATTAAGGTGTTTGAGCACAACAACATCCGCATCGAACTGGTCCCCAAAGAGGCCTGTTGCGGTATGCCGAAGCTCGAGCTGGGCGACTTGGATGCGGTCGCGAAACTCAAAGAGAAGAACATCCCTGTGCTTGCTCGTTTGGTGGATGAGGGCTTTGACCTGATCGCCCCAATACCGAGCTGCGTCCTGATGTACAAGCAGGAGCTACCCCTCATGTTTCCCAACGACCCCGACGTGTTGAAAGTCAAAGACGCTTTCTTTGATCCTTTCGAGTACCTCTACTTGCGGCACAAAGGCGGACAACTGAATCTCGATTTCAAGGCCAGCCTAGGCGACATCAGCTACCAAGTGGCCTGTCACCTTCGCGTTCAAAATATAGGCAATAAAACCCGCGACGTGCTGTCCCTGGTTCCAGAAACTGCCGTTCATACCATTGAGCGATGCTCCGGTCATGACGGCACCTATGCGGTCAAAAAGGAAACCCGCGACAAATCCGTCAAAATTGCGCGGCCAGTGGTCAAACAAGTGGATACAAAACAACCTCAGCACTTCGCAAGTGATTGCCCTATGGCGGCGGTTCATATCGCCAACCTCGCCGAGAGCGTTGATCTTGGGGCACACCCCATGACGCTCCTGCGCATGGCTTACGGGTTATAGGCAACGCCTTGAGGGCGAGCAATGAGCTCGTCCTCCTCGACGAAGAACAAGGTTGACCTCGAAAAATCTATAAATTTTGCTTCGTCGTGCACTGCAGCGCTCGAGGCGGCGGCCCGATCCTCATCCGTTCCCCCGGGCGTCCGATGCCGATGCACCCAGACTTCAGCGTGCCCGAGGTAGGGTTCGACATCTGACTTCGCCCACAGAGCCAAGCGCTCGTTCAGTGGCGTGTCTACCCGATGCACCTGCACGTATCGCGCAATGTTGGAGATCGGGGCGTTTTTTCTGATGAGTGGGCCGTGCTCTTCCAACCAATAGGCACGGACATCCGCCAGCTCACGGTCCTCAAAAGTTCTGAGGGGAAATTGGAGTTTAGTGACATCCGCATCCTTTGTGGCCACTAACGTCTCTGGGGTCGGATTGACCTGCGGGTGTTCTGCCCCTAACCAAATAACGCTGGCTGCAAGATCCGCCGTGGGCGACAAGGTGGCCACTAAATCTGAGAACGTTTTAGACACCGTGCTTGCTTCAAGCTCAGTTTGCATTTGGGTTCGAGTCGGCCACCAAAGTTCGAGGATCCCATCGTAGAACGCTTCCATCTGCCCGCCCCGGGCATCCGTGAGCGCCGTGTTGGCACTGGTCTCGGTCAATGTTAAACGCACCATGCGCTCAGCACTCAGTTCGCGGCCGAAAGCGGTCAACGCAGACGTCCAATGCTCCTGCCATTCGCGACTAAATGTTTCCCTTGAGACGTGATTGGCACGCCTGACATACCATTCCAATCGAATCATCTCGCGACCTCGCTTTGCC
>JALRJG010000153.1 GCA_023261215.1 Pseudomonadales bacterium
GCGCTGCAGCACTCCTAGCGAGCAATGCATCGCCCTCGGATGAAGACATCGACGAAGCTTTGGCGGGTAACTACTGCCGGTGCGGCACCTACATTCGAATTCGCGCAGCAGTCCATACGGCGGCGTCCTTTTACAACGCAGACAAAGGAGGCGCGGCATGACTCACACCCTGAATCGTCGTTCTTTTTTAAAGGCCTCTGCACTCACCGGCGGCGGATTTTTACTGGAATTGAGCCTGCCCGCGTCGGTACTGGGCGAAGAGTTAGGCACCTTGGTCGGTTCAAAAGAGCTTAACGCTTACATCAAAATCGCTTCAGACGGGCAGATCACCATCTACTCAGCCACCCCAGAAATGGGTCAGGGCATCAAAACGACCCTCCCTATGGTGATTGCCGAGGAGATGGGGGCAAAGTGGGAAGACGTGGTGGTTTTGGATGCCCCCATTGATCCCAAGAAATTTGGGATGCAGGGCGCAGGAGGGTCGACCTCTGTCCCGCGCAATTTCGACATCATGCGACGCATGGGTGCGTCTGCGAGGGAGATGCTGATTAGCGCTGCCTCCAAATCCATGGAGGTCAACCGAGAGGAGCTCGAAGCGCGAGATAGCAAAGTTATTCATGCCTCGGGTGAAAGTCTCACCTTTGGTCAGCTGGCTGCCTCTGCTGTAAGACAACCTGTTCCAGATCCAGAGATGTTGTCATTCAAAGACCCGAGGTCCTACACCATTATTGGTCAGGCCATCAGTGGCGTGGACAACCTCGTCATTGCAACAGGCCGAAGTGAATTTGGGATCGATGTCGATGTGCCGGGTATGAAATACGCGTCATACACTCGGTGCCCGAAAATTGGTGGCGTCGCGGTCAGCTTCAATGAAGCGGAGATCAAAGCACTGCCCGGCGTGGTCGATGCCTTTATTCTTCAGCCGGATGCGCGATCAGGCAAAGCGTCGATGCCCTTTCTGAAAGGTCTCGCCGAGCTCCAAGGTGGTGTCGCGATTGTGGGTGACGATACGTGGTCAGTATTCGCGGCAAAGGCCAAATTGAAGGTTGTTTGGGATGAATCGAGCGCTTCTACCGACACTTGGACCGCGATGGTCGAAGAGGGTCGAAAAATAGCCTTGGAGGCAAGCGGCGAAACGAAAAAGGATAGCGATCAAGTAGATGCCGCGTTTGCCGATCAAAACAACAAAGTCATCGATGCGTTTTACCAGTTCCCTTATGTCGCACATGTTTGTATGGAACCCATGAATTGCACGGTGGATTTCCGAAAAGGTGGGGCGGGTGAGCCGGACCGCATGGAAATTTGGGTGCCCAGCCAATTCCCCGGGCAAGTGGTGGAGATCGCTGCCAATCTGTTGGGCGTAGCCCCTGAGAACGTGGAAGTGCATGGCACGCGAATGGGGGGTGGGTTCGGTCGTCGGGCGGTTCACGATTTTGCTGCAGAGGCCATGGCGATTTCTCATCGCGCGGGGGTTCCGGTGAAGTTGACCTGGACCAGAACCGATGACATCCACAATGATTTCTTTCGTGTTGGGGGCTTCGAGCAACTGAAAGGCGCTATCAATCCAGAGGGCCAGGTCGCCGCCCTCGAGCAGCATTACATTGGCTTTTCAAAAGGCGGGCAGCCTGTGATTGGCTCGGGGTTGCGGGGCAACGAGTTCACGATGAGCGCAATGAAGCAAACGCGGGTCCGACAATCCATGATGGATATCAGAACGCCGTGTGGCGCATGGCGGGCGCCTGGGTCCAACACCAATGCGTTTGCGGAGCAAAGCTTCTTGCATGAGCTTGCTGTGCTCGCCGGGCGTGACCATGTGGAGTTCCTGATTGAACTCATGGGTGAACCGCGCTGGCTCGATAAAGGCAATGTGAATGCGATGAATACAGGGCGGGACATTGATGTCATCAAGCTTGCCGCCGAGAAGGCGGGTTGGGGGCGAGCCATGCCACAGGGCCGAGGCCTCGGGCTTTCCTTTTACTTCTGTCATGCGGCACACGTGGCCGAAGTCGCTGAAGTGACTGTTGATTCAAATAAAAACTTCACAGTTGATCGAGTCACGGTGGCGGTGGATGTGGGTCCGATTATTAACATGAGTGGTGCAATCAGTCAGGTCCAAGGGTCGGTGGTGGATGGTTTAAGCACCATGGCACTCCAAGAAATCACCATGACCGATGGCGTGATTGATCAGCGTAACTTTGATGACTATCCCGTGATGCGAATTGGCCAAACGCCTCTGATCGACGTGCACTTTATCCAAAGCGATAACCCGTCAACGGGCCTGGGTGAGCCTGCTTTGCCGCCCTTGGCGCCAGCTGTGACCAATGCAATTTACGCGGCGACGGGTGAGCGGATACGTTCGATGCCGCTCGGTCATGAAGGTTATCGACTCGTCTAACCCGTGTGTGGCTGAGTTTTGTCGTCTCATCGGCTTTTAATCAAGGCTTATGTGACGGGCGCTCGACGAAGCCGCTATCAATACCGCTGTTCAAAGGTCGTGAACTTGCCCTATGACTTGGAGAGCCAAGTGGATTCGTGGTTTTCCATTAACCAGCGGCATGGGGCAGGCCGATCCGTTGTCGTTGCTCTTCGCTCAGTAGGTGAGCCAGCGGTTGATCGAGCGTCGCAGACCGCTTGATTGCGCGGTCGATTTGCTCATCCCAAACGGGCGCCATGGTTACACGATCGTCCGGGTAAAGCGTGATTCTGCATTGACGGCAATTGCAATCGAGCGTCAGCGGTTCGAGCAGATTCAAAGCGCCATAATCCGTGCAGATTTCTTCGTTCTGCGCGATGTCCCTCACAACCAATTCGAACCCAAAGGGCGTCAAGAGGCTGTTGGCGTTACAGGAATGATTGAGATATCGAGCATGGTCCCAGCTGAGTAGCACCGTCTGCTCTGTATCTCGGTACATAAAATGGCCTGCCCGCGATTGCAGCAGTGGATCGAGCGCGAGGTAAGAGGCAAGCGAAATGCGTTGGTCGAAAAGGTCGGGAATGACGAGTAGGGTGCCCATTGGGAGCGCCTCGGTTGCAAAGACGCCGAAGCCAATTCGATCATCGATCCATCTTAAGGCTGTGTTGGGATGAATCATCGGGCTTTGACCGATGCGGCGGTTTCACGTTTCTCTTCAATGCGTCGAGCAAGATCTTCAGCCACGCGCTCGTAAAGCGAGTAACCCTCGATAATGTCCTCAATACCGACTTCGATATTGGGATTGTCGTTCACCTCGATCACATAAACGCGCCCGTTTGATTCTTTGAGATCCACGCCATACAGACCATCCCCTATGCAGGCTGCCGCGCGTTTTGCTGTTTGGATCACGGCCGTGGGTACCTCAGGAATGGGAATGCACTTTGAATCTCCAAATAGATGAAACCCATCTTCACCCCCATCCTCGCTCGCCCAGTTACAGACCTGCCAGTGGCCAGTCGCCATGAAGTACTGACAAGCGAATAGGGGTTTGTTGTTCAGAATGCCTATGCGCCAGTCGAAGTCTGAGGGCAAAAACTCTTGGCCAATCACAACATCCATCTCTTTGAAGAGGGTAGCGAGCAGCTGATCGAGTTCTTTTGCGTTCTCGACTCGGAAAACACCTTTAGAAAAACAGCCTTCAGGCCGTTTGATGACTAAGGGAAAGGGAAGATTAGGGTAGCTAAGCCGCCAATCTTTATTGACATAAAACAGCCAGGCCTTGGGCTGCAAGATGCGTGCTCGGGTCAGGCGTTCGTATAGGAAAATTTTATTGGCGCATCTCAAGATAGACCAAGGATCGTCGATCACCACCAACCCCTCGGTCACCGCCTCTCGGGCGATACGATAGGTGTGGTGATTAACGGCTGTGGTTTCTCGAATCAGCAAGGCATCGAACTCGTTAATCCGCTTTCGATCCTTTGCGGTGATCTGCTCGACGTAAAAGCCTTTCTTCTCTGCGGCTTTTTGTAAGCGCTGAAGTGCCTCGGGATCCGAAGGAGGGTTCTCCTCTTCGGGATTCACCAAGATGGCGAGGTCATAGCGGTAGCTGGGAAGTTCGATATTTTGAAATCTTCTTTTTGCGAAGAACGTGGGGACGGCTCTATCCAACGTGGTCTGATGTTTTTTAACCGTCTCGCGCAGGCTGAGTGCCCTCACGCTCTGAATGTGCCAAGTCGCGGGCGCTGAATCACTTGTATCTTTTCGAAATCGCACTTTGAGTAACGGTGAGCCCAGAGACCTCGATAGCCGTTTAGCGAGGTCATCATTTTTGGGATTTGTGGCGCGCTCGAAAATCACAGGTAATTCGAATTCGTCACCATCAATCGCTTCTAAGGCTTCGTTGATAGCGTCGGTATAGCGCTCAGAAAGTCGCTTTCTAGTGGAATGGGAGACCCAATCTTTGATCGCGATCACGTCCGGCATGATTCGGTGATTTCTCGCGGCGGCGAGCAGTGACGCGTAATAACCCAGGCTCTGATCGCTGTGATCGTTACAAATGTTGATCACGCGAAGTGTCTCACTCTTCTGCCATTGGGGGTCGTTCAGATAGTCGATCGGAGTAATGGCG
>JALRJG010000154.1 GCA_023261215.1 Pseudomonadales bacterium
TAGGTGTTTGGGGTCTCCCTGAGGCCCAGAACACGGATAGCCCAAACCAGGTATCAAGCGGCTTGAGTCAACGCATCGGGTCCTAAGTCTTAAGTTCGGTTCTGCCGCGCCTCAAACTGCTTTCGCTGCGCAAGCAGGCACAATAAATCATGGGCAATCGTTGCGGCCGCAATTGCGGTGATATCCGCATGATCATACGCTGGCGCCACTTCTACGACGTCCATACCCACAAGCTCAAGTTGCCCGAGGGCGCGGAGGATCGTGAGCGCTTCCGCGGATGAGAGCCCGCCTGCGACAGGCGTCCCCGTACCCGGGGCGAAGGCGGGATCCAAACAATCGATGTCAAAGGTCAGGTAGGCTTTACGACGACCGACCACTCGGCGAATTTCCAAAATGGCGGCGCGTATCCCCTGCTCCTGAATCCAAGGTGCAGAGAGCACATTAAACCCGTAGTCATCCTCACTGAAGGATCGGATGCCTATCTGTACTGAAGTTCCTGGATCAATCAGCCCTTCATTGAGCGCGCGTAAAAACATCGAGCCATGGTCTAAGCGCTTGCCATCATCCGGCCAGGTATCAACGTGGGCGTCAAAGTGCACCAGTGACAGCCTCCCGAACTTCTCCGCATGAGCTTTGAGTAGCGGATAGGTCACGAAATGATCGCCACCGAACGTCAGCATGGTGACATCTTGCGCTAAGAGTGCCCGCGCATGCGCCTCAATGACCGCCACTGCTTGATCCGGATAGCCCGAGACAAATTCAACGTCGCCCCAATCTGCCACGGCGAGTTCATCAAATGGATTGAAATTGAAGGGGTAAGCATGCGGCAGCAATTCTGCGAGCTGCACACTGGCAGCACGGATGGCTTGTGGGCCGAACCGTGCACCCGGGCGGAAGGTGGTTGCGAGATCAAAGGGTAAGCCCGACACCACGACATCCGCACCCGAAACGTCTTGAGTGGCCTTGCGGCGCAGAAACGTTTGGGTCCCACTGAAGGTCTGATGCGGTCCTTGAGACCCCAGCAAGTCCGGTCGTGGATGCGTGCGTCTTGTTAAAGCCGAAGTTGACACTTTGCTTTGTCCCCCTTCACCGAAGAATCTCTAAATGCGATCAAGAAAAGTATAAAACAACATCCCCGCGACAAGACCTGGCCATCGAAGCCACCGCCCACCCGGGAAGGTGCGTTGCTTTAAGGTCGCCATCTGATCAAATCGTTCAGGTCGACCCAGGATGGCCTCCGCAATCAACTGCCCACCTAAATTTGCCATAGCAACGCCGTGGCCCGAATAGCCTTCAGCATAGTAAATGCCCTGCCCCACATGACCAAACTTTGGCATTCGATTCATTGTCACAGACAGCGTCCCGCCCCATTCATAGTCGATCCCCACGCCTCGAAGCTGGGGGTAGACCGCCTCGAGCCGAGGGCGAACCACCGCTTCGATCGACCTTGGAAAATAGGGCGTGTAATTCTCTCCGCCACCGAAGATAAGCCGGCGGTCGCGAGAAAGATGAAAATAATTGACCACGAAGCGCGTATCGACCACAGCGACGTCATCCCGATTGATGCTTGACGCCAAAGGCTCGTCGAGAGGTTCGGTCGCGACCATGAAATTATTGATCGGCATATGGTATCGGTCAGCGGCCGGCAACAGTCCATTCAAGTAGCCGTTGCATGCCACGACCACATGCTCGCATCGCACTTCGCCGGCGCTCGTTTTGACGACGTGATGTGGGCCCACTCGGTCCATCGCCATCACTTCGCTGCTCTCATAAATCTCCGCACCCAGGCTGATAGCCGCTCGCGCGAGGCCTCGCGCCAGGTTCAGTGGGTTTAGATGGCCCGCCCGCCGGTCGAGGGTGCCGCCATAGTAAGTGTGGGTCCCGAGTTGCGCGACAACCTCATCTCGAGAGACCACCGCAACCTCGCCATAGTCATAGACCTTCTCAAGATGCGCCGCATAATCCCAAAGCGATTGCTCATGACGCGCTTTATGAGCAACCGTTAATTCGCCATCTTTTAAGTCACAATCGATATCGAATTCTTTAACCCTTGATCGAACTAACGCGTTCGCATCGAGCGACAATTGCCAGAGATGGCGAGCCCAATCCAATCCCACCATGGACTCTAGATCATCCTGGTCTTTTCGTTGGCCCATGCCCAGGACGCCGCCATTGCGACCTGAAGCACCGCTGCCCACGCGATATCGTTCGAGCACCACGACCTTGGCGCCGGCTCTTGCCAACTCAATGGCAGCGGATAAACCGGTGTAACCACCACCAATCACGCAAACATCTGCGGTGCGACGCCCGTCGAGTGGGCCGCTGACGGCCAACGCTTGACCGCTCGCGTAATACCAAGAGTGATCAAACCCCACATGAGAGCGGCAACCCGCAAGACGCTTCATCGTGATCTCAGAGCATGCTACCGAGATAATGGATTTCCCAAGAGGAGAGCCTCAGGTGATAGTCCTCAAGCTCATCTTGCTTGATTGAAGTGAACACACGGAGAATCTCCTCGCCCATAATGGCAGAGAGTGCCGTACCCTCTTCCAAATTGACCAGCGCCAACTCAAGGTTACTCGGCAATTCGCTCTCGTTTTCCCAACAATCCTCTTCTTGCGCTTCTGTGGGTTCGATCGATTCATCCATACCCAAAAGGCCCGCAGCAAGCATCAGCGAAATGGCGAGATAGGGGTTGGCATCGGCTCCGCCAACACGCATCTCAACTCGGCCGTCCTCTGGAAGCCCGTAGGGGACTCTCAAGCCCGTGGTCCGGTTGTCGTATCCCCACTCCACGTTGAGTGGCATACACAAATCGCCTGCAAACCGCTTATAGCTATTGATGTTCGGTGCCAAAAAGGCAAACCCCTCCGGCAAATATTTCTGTAGACCCCCGATGAAGTGACGCAATTTCTGCGGCGCTTTATCGTCGACCAGAGCAAAAAGATTCTCGCCGCTTTGGTTCTGCATACTGCAATGCAAATGCAATCCCGAACCCGGCGATTTCAGTGAGGTTTTCGCCATGAAACTTGCTAGGTACCCGTGCTCAACCGCGCAACCTTTGACCAAGCGCTTCATCAGGACCAACTGATCGGCAACCTCCAGTGCGGGCCCGTGATCCACGTTGATTTCCATTTGACCCGCGCCGACTTCATGCAGAATGGCGCTCATGTTCAGTTCTGCCGCTTGGGCTGCCTCTTGTAGGAAGCTGACGAAGGGCGCGTAACGGTCAAGTGCATCAAAACTAAAAGCCTCCCCACCAAACTCATCTCGCCCATCAACACCCGAGCCGGGTTCAAGTTCTCGATCACCGCGCTTGGGCGCGGTCAGCAAATAAAACTCAATCTCTGGCGCGATGATGGGCGTGAGTCCCCGCTCCTCGTAAGCTTTGAGCACCCGCTTCAACACATTCCTGGTGTCATAAGGCAACGGATCGCCATCCTTATCGAGCGCCTCGCAAATCACCTGGCCAACGCTGTCATCCTTCCAGGCTGTTCGTCGATAGGTGGTCCAATCCGGCGATAGGATGAAATCCTCATCCTTGGGGTTGTAGTCATCCATCGTGGCCTCGGCATAACTGCCGTGGATGCACTGAAAGAGCACCGCTTCTGCAAGACGTGGCGGGTTGTCGTCATCGTAAGCGTCACTTTCGATGGTCTTACCCCGCGGCACGCCATTGGCGTCGGTTATCAGTAGTTCTAAGCGCTTCTCCAATTGCGCCGGCCTGTTCACAATAGATCTCCTTTTTTTGCTTCATCGACCGCGCAATGCAGCGATCACTTTCTATCCCGCTATGATTTCGTCAAACACGCTCGCTCAAGTTGCCGGCGCCGAATCCGGATCCACCGCTTCCCAAGACGTAAACAGATTCCGCTCGATGTAAACGAATGCCAGGATCCATAGAAACGCGTCCCAGAAATCGATAAAGGCACCGTTTAATCCCCAGTAGATAGCGAAGATGACGAGCATCACGTAAAGAACGAGCTTTAGCCCGTTTGATACGAGTGCGCCACGCTTAGATACCGACCCTTTTGCTGCAGCACGTAAGTCGAGCTCGAGCAAAGCCACGATCAAAAGCCAAGTCCCCGCGTTCAGCACGTCGACCCAAGCCAGCGCCTTGGTATCCTCGAGCACTTGCGTGCTGGCGATCCACTTCTGACCCTCATGCACTGCAAGATCGACTTGTTCACGGCATGCCGCAGCGTCGATGGCTTCGTACTCGTCCAACGTGATCATTTGCTTGTAGCCTTCTGCCCCCAGATCGCACACGGGTCCTGCCGCGACAAGGTCGGCACTTTCCAACTCGAGCATTTTTTCCGTATAGCCGAAAAAGGCAGAGAAAATCATCAGGTAACACGCGGCTCGAATCAGCATCAGCCCGTGTTTCGTGCTGCGCTTCATCACGGCAGGGTTGAGGTGCCAGGTCTCTAATTCAAAAATCAACAAAAGTATCACCCAGGCCAGAGTGTCGATCGTGGCGGCAAACGCCTCGATCAAATCAGGCAACACCCAATCACTGACAA
>JALRJG010000155.1 GCA_023261215.1 Pseudomonadales bacterium
ATCCAGATCTTCGATTGAGGGTGTTTGTTACGGGTGGCGGCTGCTCAGGGTTTGAGTATGGATTTACGTTTGATGAAGACGTCGAAGAAGACGATACGCTGATCGAAAATCAAGGCGTCACTTTGCTGATTGATCCCTTGAGTTTTCAATATTTGAATGGTGCACAAGTTGATTTTAAGGAGGATCTGCAAGGGTCCAGGTTCGTCGTTAATAACCCTAATGCCAGCGTGACCTGTGGCTGTGGGAATTCTTTCTCTATCGCGTAATCGAGCGCGGTTTAGCGCGATCCCTGTGCGTTGCTACCTGAAAGTGACGTGTCGATTAAGGCGAGTTGCACTTGTAATTGAGCGTGCAACGGTTCGGTCGCTCGCTTGAAGTCGTCCAAATAAATTCGAGCCACAGGATCAGCATCCGGCAAGGTGACCGTTCTTGGATTGCGATGACTTCCAGAGACAAGAAATTCATAGTGAAGGTGGGGCCCCGTGGCCCAGCCCGTTGATCCAACGTAACCGATGGTTTGCCCCTGTTTGACCGAGGCGCCGCGTTTAATACCTTTTGCAAAGTTGGACAGGTGAAGATATTTCGTGGTGTATTGTTCACCGTGCTGAAGCACTATGAATTTTCCAGAGGCCTCGTTGCGCGTGGCCGAAATCACTTTCCCATCGCCAGCCGCGAGAACAGGCGTGCCCCTGGCAGCAGCATAATCAATCCCTCGATGCGGCATCTTGCGCTTGTGGATGGGATGCATTCGGTTCAAGTTGAAACTTGAACTCACATAAGAAAAATGCACGGGATCTCGGATAAAAGCCTTTCGAAGGCTAACGCCAGCATGATCGAAGTAGCCAACTTTCCCGCTCGGGTCTTCATAGCGGAAAGCATCAAAGGGTTGCCCCATATTGGTGAAGTGAGCAGCCAAAATCTCACCCTCTCGAATGAGCGAGTCGTCGACGTATAGCCCTTCATAAAGAACTACGAAGTGATCGCCTTCTCTTAGATCCAGCGCGAAGCTGATATCCCATTGGAAGAGGGCAGCCATTTCCATAATCAATCGATCGCTCATCGCGATCGATTGTCCCGCAAGGTAGAGCGAGGAATGGGTCTTAGTGATGGTCGCGAACTTCACGATAGGTTTGATCGTTGGCTCAACCGTATGAACGGTCGATTCAAAGCGATCGTCAACTGTTCTCAGGATTTCTATCGTCGTTAAGACGTCGCGTCGCAGCCTAATGCCAATTAATCGGTTGTTTTGATCATAGCCCAATTCGATGACTTGCCCGGGGTCTAGCCTCTTAAGGTCATTGCCTTCTGCAGCTTCAAGGATATGGTGGAGCGTCGTTGCAGAGATACCGGCGCGCTTGAAAATCAAGGAGAGGTTGTCCCCTTCTTGGACCGTTTCCATGTGCCAGTTTTCTCTTGGAGGCGCAGGCGTCTCGTTTACGGCGTTTTCATTTGAGTCGGAAGCGGTCGGTGTGTCGTCCGCAGGCAAATCGAGCGTCAAAACGGCGTGGGTCGATTCAACGGATCGACTGGGTAGAAAAAGGGCGATCAAAAGTGCGATGAAAGACAGCGCGAGGATAGCTTTCAAGTGCAAGGATGGGATGAGCCGTTGCATAGTGCAGTGTTGGTTTAGGATGCTCTGCGGAGTGATTGGAATGCGAGCGTTCTATGCGCGCTGAAAGATGCGAATTGTGCCGCATCGTGATCGTGAAAAGAAGTAAAAGTGCCGCTGCCCTCATCTAGAAGAACATTAAAGTTATAATGCGATCCGTGAAGGCGACGAGACATGTCGCATTTATCCACGAGAACGATGAGGAAAAACACTCTGTTCGACTGGGCGCAAAGCGAATAAGCCGGAAAAAACTGTAATGGGTATGCCAACTAATCAGAGTTTGCTGGATGAGCTAAGAGCACACGGGTTGGTTGCGCAGACTAGCAATGAGGATGAGTTAAAAGCTCACCTCACGAGCGCTCGCAGTCTTTACTGCGGATTCGACCCAACCGCAGATAGTCTTCATGTGGGGAACCTCGTGCCGCTTCTAGCCTTGCGGCGATTTCAACTCGCCGGTCATCGACCGATCCTCCTCGTGGGCGGCGCAACAGGAATGATAGGGGATCCAGGCGGTCGCAGTTCGGAAAGAGAGCTCAAGCCGCGCGATCAGGTGACGCAATTCGTCAAAAAAATACGAGAGCAGGCCAGCCGTTTTCTAGATTTCGATTGCGGAGAGCAATCTGCGCTTGTGGTTGATAATGCAGATTGGATCGAGCCCATCGATGTCATCACTTTCTTAAGAGATATCGGTAAGCACTTCAGCGTGAATACCATGATTCAAAAAGAAACCGTCCGTCGAAGACTAGAAGATGAATCAACGGGCATTAGTTACACCGAATTCAGTTACATGATTCTGCAGGCTTACGATTATTCTGTCTTAAATGAGCGGTTTGATTGCACTCTCCAGATTGGCGGTTCGGATCAGTGGGGCAACATCACGAGCGGTATTGATCTGATTAGACGTCGTGGGGGCGGTGCGGCGCATGCGCTGACCTATCCTCTGATCACAAAATCTGATGGAACGAAGTTCGGCAAGAGTGCGAGCGGAGCGATCTGGCTCGATCCTGACAAGACGTCACCCTATGCCTTCTACCAATTCTGGCTAAATGTTGCCGATGGTGATGCCATTCGTTTTTTAAGAACTTTCACGTTCCTGAGCGATAAGACGATCAAAGCGTTAGCAGACAGCCTTGCTGAGGCGCCCGAGCGACGTGAGGCGCAACAGGTGCTGGCGGACGAAGTCACGCAGCTAGTGCATGGAGAGGCTCGACTGGAGGGTGCGAAGCGCATCAGCCGGGCGCTGTTCTCGAACGAAATTGAATCCCTAACTAAGTCTGATTTTGAGCAATTGGCCTTGGATGGGTTGCCTGTCACGAATCTGGAATCAGAGGAGAATCTACTTCTCGACGCGCTCGTGGCCTCAGAATTGGCAGTCACTCCGCGAGGCGAGGTGACTCGAGGTCAGGCTAGAAAACTCGTCTTGTCCAATGCCATCTCCATCAATGGTGAAAAGCAAACCGATGAGCACGCATCTTTATCACCAGGTCTTGCTCGGCATGGTCGTTATTTTTTGGTGAAGAAGGGCAAGAAGCAGCATCACCTGTTTGTGAGCCCTTGATTCACGCTAAGGTCTTCGATGACCTGACGGTTTGGCTTGGGCGCAGCCTTGAGCCCTGCGCCTGTTTGAAGCCACGAAGACCCATCTAGAGCATCATGCGCTTGGCGCCGCTATTTGGTTTGAGAATTCGCAGATTGGCTGAGTGTCTGAAAGCTAAACATCCGAAAATGTTTGATTTAATTGGTTCAATCACTTTGAGTTCGAGAGAATCGGCCTTCTTGAGGCGCGGGTCGAGATTGTCCGCTCGACAGAGCTTGGCTAGAACGACTACGAGCCGTGCATGGTGTCAGGGTTAGTGGTTGCAAGGTTGCATCATGGCCTAGGCAGCGCCGTTTAAGGAATGACGTCCTGAGAGCGTGCGCTCAGTCATAGAGGATCTAATAGAAAAGCAGTGGAGACTTGGTGGAGCCAGGCGGGATCGAACCGCCGACCTCCTGCGTGCAAGGCAGGCGCTCTCCCAGCTGAGCTATGGCCCCAAGTCACGTCAGAATCGAGATGGTATCACGACGTAGAGTCCGAACGCAGTACTTGAAGTGGTGGGTCTGGGTGGATTTGAACCACCGACCTCATCCTTATCAGGGATGCGCTCTAACCAACTGAGCTACAGACCCTCAAGTTGCAGACATGCGTCCGAGGCGGCGTATTATACGCAGGTCAAGTCGATTTACAATGCGGTCTGAAGGCTGAACCAAGGTGAATATTCGGCTTTCTGAACTGAGGCGGTACGTCGGTTGTTTCGGCAAATGGTCATCAGGTGGGCGCCTCAAACCGATCTTGCAGGCAGGCCATTTGACGTAATTGGGGCGGACACAGAGTGAGCTTGGAGAGATCTTGCCTCCGATCAATCTTTAACAAATCGTTTACAAGGATTAAAGCGTTGAAGAGTGAATCGAACCAACTTCAAGCGTTCGTAGCAGGCGATGCGTTCGAATCCTTGCTAAGGGGTCGCAGTTGGCCTGCCTCTGATGAAGTGCTTCACCGTTTGGATCAGCTCGGATTGAATGTTCTTGTGCAGCAGCAGCGATGCGCCATCCCAACGCCGCCCACCTTGCTTGATATCGATTGGATCCGTAGTCAATTGACGACCTCGATCGAGCTTCAATATGACTTTGTGGTCGAATCGACCAACCGGTTAGCGCTTGCGCACGGAGGCGTAAAACCAGCGGTTTATTTGGCTGAATTTCAAGCACAAGGCCGGGGACGGAGCGGTCGTCAGTGGATCAGTCCGTTTGGCGCTAATTTAATGTTGAGCTTTGTGCGTCAATTAAATCTGGGCGTGACAGATCTTGCCGGACTTTCGCTGGCTA
>JALRJG010000156.1 GCA_023261215.1 Pseudomonadales bacterium
AGAGCGATGTGAACTCGTCTTCATGAGTGCCTGGTAATTGATTCCCTCGGTTGTAAACCACGTAGAGGTCGGTCAGCGGGGCGATTTCCCAGCGATATCTCAGCTGCGCAGTCAAAAGGCTCACCGTAAAGTTATCTCGCGCGTCCAATCGGTCTAGCTCTTGGAGCGCACCGCTCAGTATTGGCGTTTGATAGTAACCATCCTCATACGCCTTCACACCGGCCCACTGGAGACGAAATTTTATTTGGTGGTTGGCGCGGATGAACCAATTCAAATCAAACGTGGGCTGCACATCGTAAGCATCAAAGGCACCAAACTGCCTGCCGCCTCGATAGACGATCCAATCATCGCGGCGCTTAAAGGCCAAATCTAAATCAAAATACAGGCTATCTGACATTCGCGCGGTAACGCCCGCGCTAAGATTCGACGTGTAGCCGCCAAGGTCCTCTCCGATCCCGCCCACGCCAAAGGAATAGGTCAGTAATTTGCTGGCATTGGTGGACCAAAGCACCTGCCACCACGGACGGGCCTTGGCATCGTAGCGCCCGTTGCCTCGACTGTTTCGATCCTCGGTTCGTGGCGCAAGCCAGCCAACCCCAGTTCGTATGGTGTTTCGACCTTTGACCTCTAGCGTGTTGCGCCAAAAAACGCCGCTATCGACCGTCTCTCCCTCTAAATTTTGATGATGTCTCAGGACAACCGTACCTCGAGTTGCACGATACCAACTCGATGGCTTGGGAAACGCATAGCTAAAGATGTATTGGGTTCCACGATAGTTATTTCGACGCAAGAAGCCCATGTCATTGATATCAATCTGATCATCAAAGTATTCGAGCTCGAACTTGTGCTGGTAAGTGGACGTGGGGGCATATCGCACATCCACAATTGCGCCGTTGCCTGACACCTCTCGCTTGTCACTTCGCATCAGTTGCACATCAACGTTCCAGAGCCCGGAGCCCTTCCCGTAGTGCAAGTCGATCCCGTGAACATTGGCATCAAAAGACGGGCCATCCACCCAAGTCCCTAGATAGCCTAAGCCGAATCGATCAGCATCTGATTTCTCGTAAAGAAGTCGAAACGCACTGAAACTTCGACCATCCGCGCCGACATTCAGCATCTCGCCCGCAGCATCTCGGGCCCGCCAGCTGACATCATCTTCAAACGCTGAAAGCATGCCGTAGCGTAATCCACCTGCACTGCCAGAGAGCTTGACCGCGCCTAATAGGTCCGTGGGCTGGTCACGCTCACCCCGCTCGAGCTGAATGCCCGCAGGCACGGCGACCTGATTGGCGGTTCCACCGATTCGACGCGTGTTGATAAGACTGATGGGTGCGGCTAGGTGATCCTTTAAGAAAACCCTCCGAGACGTGGTGGCGAAATTCTCATTGGTTGTTTCTCTCAAACCATTACCCAGGTTCGCTCTGGGCGTTGTTTCATAAAGCTCGTTACCCTCAAGAAAAAAGAGCCGTTTCTCAGGGAAGAAGGTTTCGAGCGCGGTAAGGTTCAGCACCACATCATCGGCTTCAACCGCGCCAAAATCAGGCTCCACACTCAACGTGAGTCCGAGACGACTACTCAATTGCCAATTCAGGTCCAGCCCGGCTCGAGTCTCTCGATCGTCCGCGGCAAAATTCTCGGTCATTGAGGCATAGGGGATCACGCTCCATTGCCGTCTCGGAGAGACGTCACTGACACGCATATCGTTCAATGCCGTCACGAATTGCGGCGATGCATAACTATGGCCTGGCCATTGATAGCGCTGGTTGCGACTCGACACTTGCCGACTGGCGGCAAAACCAATGGTTCGGGTGGCCTCTGCGGCCGGCAAATTCAGCATGGACCACGGGAGGTAAAATTCCACCGACCAACCCTCGTCAGTGACGGCTGATTTGCCAAGCCAAGGCCCATCCCAGTCGTTCGAATACCGACGCTCCGGGAGCACCTTGCCGTCCATCACAGCATCCCCTAGCGCCACAATGAACCAATAAGCGAAAAGGCCCTGCCCTGAGGGGTCTACCGTAATGCCGAAGGTGTCCCGGTCGATGAACTGATCTCTCGGCGTCAGCCGTTTGGTCAATGAATCCAGGGGCTGAATCATGACCGCAGAGACATAAAGCCCCCGCTCGGTGGCAAAAATCCGCATCTCGGTTTTGTATTCTGCTGGCTCCCCAGTCCCCGGCACCGAGACAATCATGTTGTCGTAATAGGGAACCGTCGCCCAAATAGCCTCATCGACTCGCCCGTCGACCTTAATGTCTGCATCGCCGTGCGTTGTGGTCTGGATATCGAAGCGGTGCATTGGGATGGCACCCAACATGCCCTTAAGCGCCTGCTCGCCGACCTCCGCTTGAGCACCAAATGACCATGCGCCTATGACGACGAGGACTGAAAAAAATTGTCTGATCGGCATAAAGATCCCCCCGCACCGGATGATCTGCCTTTAACGGAGATTAATCCAGCCCCATCAATGGCCGGAATGGGGCACGATGCGCTGGGAACTCTCAGGCCCAGCATTCTTGAGACAGTTGGGTTAATCTCTAAAGCAATAGGCATCACGCAAAATCCGGCGTGATCACCGATTTGGAGCTCTTATGTCGCTGATGACTTGGTCATGGATTTTCTTATTTCTTTACATCGGCGCGATGGTTGGCATCGGGCTCTTCGCGCAACGAAAGATTCAGCATGCTGATGACTTTGCGACCGCTCGAGGCAGCTATGGGCCTTTTTTTCTGGCACTGGCGTTCGCTGCCTCAACGGCCAGCGGTGCCACCTTCTTGGGCAGTCCGGCGCTCTCCTACGAATGGGGACTTGCTGCGAACTGGGGCAACTTTCTTTATCCGCTGGGCGTTTACTGCGGCATTCTGATCTCTATGCGTCTGATCGCGACCGCTGGCAATCGATTCGGTAATCGCTCGATCCCTGAATATTTGGGCGATCGATACCAGTCAGAGGCCATCCGTATCATGGTGTCGCTCCTGTCTCTTGTGCTCTTTTTCTACCTCGCGGGCCAATTGGTTTCAGGGGTTGTCATGTTCGAGATCATGTTGGGACTCGATTCCGATTGGGCTCTGATCATCACCACGTTCGTGTTGCTGACCTACGTCGTCCTCGGAGGCGCCCACGCGGACATTCTGACGGACGGCGCTCAAGGTGCACTAATGCTCGTTCTCGCCGTCATCGTGATCGTGCTCACCCTCGTTGGATACGGCGTTGAGGGAGGCTTCTCCGGCATGATCGAGAACCTCGATCGGCAAGATCCAGAACTCGCCACTGCGTTAAATACGAAAACACCGCTCTATCATTCTTGGTGGTCAATTTTTGTCATCGCGTTTGCCCATATGCCGCTCGGACTGCTGCCTCATCTCGGTAACAAACTTTGGGCGCTAAAAGACCAATCTCAGCGCATGCAGTTCGTCAAGCTGGCCGCGCTTTTTGGCGTGACGCTGGGCATGCTGGGCCTAGGCGGCCTTCTCGCTCGCGCTTACTTCGGCGATGCGCTGTACGCCGAGGGCAGTCATCCCAACCAATCACTGCCGCTTCTATTTGTAGAAATATTTCCGACCTGGCTGGCCGCACTCATCGGCGTGGGCGTCCTGTCTGCAGTCATGAGTACGGCAGATGGCTTGGTGGTGTCCTCAAGCCAAATCATTGCCAATGACCTTTATCGACGATCAATTGCACCGGCGTTTCACGCGCATCTCAGCGAAGAAGCGCTCGATCGGCGAGTCCTGATCATCTCACGCTATGCGACGGTGGCCGTGCTACTCGTGACCATGGCGATGGCCTGGGGCCTTCGAGACATCAATGTCGCGCTGATTGTTTGGGTCGGTGTCGGCGGCATGATGGCCGCGCTCTCAGGGCCTCTGATCATCGGGGCCTTATGGCAAGGCGTGACTCGAGCGGGCGCTTACGCAGGCCTCATCGGTGGCATCACGACCTTCGTGATCCTACACGCACAACTCATTAATCCTGACTGGTTCAACACTGGCCTGCTGCAGAGTGCCTCGGCGTGGCTTTACAAAGAGGGTCCTAACCCCTATTCCTGCGCCGTTATGGGTGAAATTATCTCGGTCTCGCTCACCTTTGTGGTCTCGAAATTCACACAACCGCTGCCCGAAGCGCACCTAGAGGCTCTGTTTTCCAATGAACAGCCTGCGACTTAGATTTCACAAGGGCTGGAGGCATTTAACCTATGGATGGGATTCATGATCTCGGCGGCAAACCCGCCTTCGGACCGGTCGATCGCAGTTTAACGACGCATCCCTTTGAGCGTCCATGGGAGGGTCGAGTGTTTGCCATGATCAATGCCGCGGGACGTAGCGGCGCGTACCAAAACACCGATCAGTTTCGCCACGCCATTGAGCGAATCCGTCCAGCCCATTACTTTGACCACGGCTACTTTGGACGATGGCTGGCAGCACTCGAACTCATGCTGCTCGAATCGTCACTCG
>JALRJG010000157.1 GCA_023261215.1 Pseudomonadales bacterium
TCCCACTCTGATACTGAACTCTCCGAAGGCGACTTTACTCGGTGCAAGATCTAGCCATCGCCGTGCGACATCGGTCGACACCTGCATAGCGCTTGAGGAACCGGCCCCGCATAACTTCTTGATAAAGCCAGACCCTGGGTTGACGTAAGGTACTTCAGCGTCACCAGCCCTCACTTAACGACTTTGGCACACCGAAAACCCTGTTACAGTCACTGAGCGCAGCCCTCGCCAAGGACTTGTGCCCAACTAAGCATTGGTGAATAGTGGGCGCTGACAACAGGAGTAAGTCATGATCGATTTCGAAATCCCGGAAGAAACGCGGGCAATCCGCAACAAAGTCAGACAGTTCGTTCGCGAAGAATGTCACCCAGCGGAAGCCATCTGCACCGCGGACAATTTTGACAGTGTGCTCGCGGAACTCAGGCAGAAAGCCAGGGCTCAGGGCCTGTGGTGCCCATTCATCCCCACTGAGTATGGCGGCATGGGGCTTCGCCCGCTGGCCAACGCGCTCGTGCAAATGGAGTTAGGAGAATCCTTTCTCGGCGCATTGTCGATGAACACTCAGGGGCCAGATGACGCCACCATGATGACGCTCTTGGAGCACGGCACCGATGATCAGAAAGAACGGTTCCTCACCCCCCTCCTCAATGGCGAAAAACGCATTTGCTACTCAATGACCGAAAAAGCGGCAGGTGCCGATGCCACGGGTATGCAAACCACGGCAGTCCTTGATGGTGACGAATGGGTGCTCAATGGTGAAAAGTGGTTCAGTTCGTCTGCGAGTGTGGCTGACATTGCAGTCGTCATGGCAAAAACCGATCCCGATGCGCCGAGACACGAGCAATACAGCACCTTTATCGTCGAGCTCCCAAATCCTGGTTACCAAATTCTTCGCAACATTGAAACGATGCAGCCCCACACGGAGCTTGGACTCAAGCTGGGCGGTAGCCATTCAGAGATCAACATCGAAAACCTTAGAGTGCCACGAGAAAACCTTCTAGGCGGACGCGGCCAGGGCTTTAACATGGGCCAGCATCGACTGGCTTACGGACGGCTTCGCCATGGGATGCACAACGTCGCCATGGCTCAGCGAGCTCTCGATCTCGCGGCCGAACACGTCAGCCAACGGCAAACTTTTGGCAAGCGCTTAGCAGATCGTCAAGGCGTGCGCTGGATGCTCGCGGATTGCGCCTCTGAGATTTATAAAGCCAGACTTGTCCTCCTCCACATCGCATACAAAGCGGAAAAAGGTATGGACATTCGAAACGAAAACGGTATCGCCAAGGTGTTCCTCGCCAACATGGTGCATCAAGTGGTCGATACCGCGATCCAACTTCATGGCGCGTTGGGCTATAGCCATGACACACCGCTTGCAAGATGGTACACCGGCATTCGATCGCAGCGACTGGTCGACGGCCCTGATGAAGTGCACCGCTGGAGAACGGGTGCAAACGTTATCAAGGCGTTCGAGAAATACGGGACAACGGCATCGGTATGCGGTGGGGAGCTGTTCGAGTAACGTCGCCGTTCAACTCCTTGATGTTGCAAACATAGTATCTCGGAGGCGGCGACTCTCGTCTTTTAGATAAGGTTAAATTCGAGTCGGGGGGCCCCTAAGCCCTCCTCACTCGCATTTTTTCTTCCTAACCCCGACTCTCAAACTTGTAGGGCTCTAAGCTCGCCTGTGCACGTTCGCGGATTTTGTGCCAACGCCCACCGCCGTAATAAGCAAGACTCCCAGGCTCCGCTTCACCGTGGCCATTGTAATAGGTGATGCAATCGCGCAAGGGTCTGGTCTGAGAATCTGCCTCACGACAGTGCTCGGCGTACTTTGCTTCGGCTTCAACATCGACATCCACGATCTCAGCCTGCTCTGCCTGCATGGTTTCAAGCATCCAAACGATGTAATCCCCATGCTGATCAATCGCATCAGTGAAATTAAAGCTGCCGCCCCCGCCTTGAGGTCCAGACACAATGAACAAATTGGGAAATCCCTCGCTGTGCAAGCCGAGGAAAGTACGCGTACCCCCATCTGCCCACTTCTCAGCGAGTGACTGCCCTTGTCGGCCGACCACTTGATTGAACGTCGCCGTCGCCATCCACTCAAAGCCGGTAGCATAAATCAATACATCGAGAGGATAGGTGACTTCTTCATGAACCACACCCTCCTCACAAATGCGAGCCACGCCCTTGGGCGCCGTATCCACCAACGTGACATGCGGCAGATTAAAGGTCGGTAAGTATTCATCATGAAACGTCGGTCGCTTGCAGCCGTAGGGGTAGTAAGGCTTGAGCGCCGCTGCCGTTTTCGGATCTTCAACGATTTGATCCACTCGCGCTCGAATCTGCTCCATGATTCTAAAATTACTCTCGAGCTGTTTTTGCACCAGCTCATCCATGCTGAGCTCACGATCGAAAGTCTTGCGCGCCTTAAAGTCTTGCACCTTGCCAGCCAAGTAATCATCGTTTGCTTGCATCGCTGTACGGCCCGCGGAAATTTTTGCAAACCTCGCACGGCGAGCCCGAGCCCACCCTGGCTCGTCCGCCCACGCTTCCCGCTCGGCATCGGTTGTCGCGCGCTGATCCCTGACATCCACCGACGACGGCGTTCTCTGAAAGACATGGAGTGACTTCACGACCTTGGCAATCTCGGGTATCACCTGCACCGCAGTGGCACCGGTGCCAATAATGCCGACCCGCTTATCTTTCAGATCGACGTGGTAGTTCCAGCGAGACGTATGAAAGGATTCGCCCGCAAACGACTGCATGCCTTCAATGCGAGCAAGCTTGGGGGTGGTGAGCAATCCGTTAGCAAGAATCACAAAGCGCGCCTTCATGGCATCGCCTCGATCGGTGTGCACAGTCCAGCGACCGGCAGCTTCGTCCCACTCGGTCTTCTCGACCGTTGTGTGAAACAGACACCGATCATAGAACTTAAATTTCTCGGCCATGCGCTGGCAGTACTCCATGATCTCGAAGCCCGATGCAAATTTCATCGACGGGACATACCCCATCTCCTCTAACAGAGGAAAGTAGGAGTAACTTTCGACATCGCAGGCGATACCCGGGTAACGGTTCCAATACCAAGTGCCCCCAACATCACCACCCTTTTCGCAAAACCGCACGTCCTGAAAGCCAGCGGCCTGAAGCTTGTACCAAAGCAGCAATCCCGCAAACCCAGCCCCGACGACTAGAATTTCGCACTCATCGCTAAGCGACTCTCGAGGCACGGGACCCGCTGTGTAATGGTCCTGAAGATAGTGGCTGAATTCCCCTTCCATTCGCATGTAATCGGCAGCGCCGCGTCTCGCCTCTTTGAATGCGCGGTACTTTGATTGTTCCTCGGCGTTGAACACAGCGCCGGGTGGCGCCGGAGGCAGCGTTCGCAAGGCTTCATCAATATCCGTCGAATACCCCTTACCTTGAATCGCAACGCCCGCTTGCGCGGCACGGGTCGAAAATCGTTTGAGACCGGTCGCCGAATCTATTTCAATGGCCATGTTGGCACCTCGCATTAAGCACTCTCTATTTCCAAGCTACGATCAATACAACCTTTAGCTCCAAGTATCAAATCGAAGAATCTCTTCAACCGGCTTGCGCGTAACGGGCCCAAAGCGTCCAAGCGGGTATCCGACCGGAATCAGACAAATAGCACCCATCGTCTCTGGCAGATGAAGGACCTTCGCGACCGCATCTTGATCGATGAGCGCGAGCGTCGTGGGCGCAGCACCCAGCCCCATGGCTCTCGCAGCCAAGAGCAGGTTCTGCACGCCGGGCCAAATTGACCCCCCGGCTCGACCCAGCACCATTGGATCTCGCTTAGTGCCCAACTCCATACAGGCAATGATCAATGCGGGGATTTCATGCATGTGCTCCACCTGCCAGAGGACCGCGTCCATCATCTTTCGGCGACGATCGACACTTTGATGTGACAGCGGCTCGATGTTATCCATTTGCGGAGCAAGATAACCTTCGACCCCGGCTCGATTAAGGGCCGCGAGTTCCGCTTTGACCGTTGCATCCCTCACGATCAACCAACGGCCATTCTGTAAGTTCGACCCTGATGGCGCTTGATTGGCTGCATCCACCAGTTTGATGAGCATATCTTCTGGGACGGGCTTAGTATCCAGTCTTCGCATCGCGCGACAGTTATACATTGCATCAAATAATCCCATCTCTTCCATCTTGGTCTCCTTGCTTTTTATCTCTGCCCTTCTGCTCGCTGGCACCGGATTTGGCATGATCAGGGCTCGCCTTCAGCATGATTCACTATCTACCTCAGATCAATCAACCAGAGTTCATTGACCTCGGGAGCAAGCGGGCACACCCAACGGCCAAAACTTAGCCACGCTTTCAGCCGCGAAACAACCCACAGAATGAACACCCTCTGTTGAGGGGTAAGTTCCTTAGAGAGGTGTCTGTGCCTTAAGCGGGG
>JALRJG010000158.1 GCA_023261215.1 Pseudomonadales bacterium
CCGATCGTTTTGCCTTCGTAGACAATGGGGACTGCGAGCTCAGATCGGCGGGCTTCATCGTCAAGGATGTAGCGCTCATCGAGCAACGTATCATCGACGCGTTGCGCTGTTTGCTTTTTAGCAGCATCCCCGACAATGCCGGCGCCGATGGCGATCTCGATAGGGTCCTTGATTAATTGACCTTCTGGGTTCTTCGGACCAAAGGCCGCCTTTTGCACCAGAATATTACGCTCGGGATCGACAAGATAAATCACGCAATCTTCGAAGTTGAGCACACCCATGACCTCATGGGCGAGCAACCACAGCACCTCATCAATGGACGCGAGCGCGACCATCTTCTTAGAGTAGGCTTGTACCAAAGCCAAAAGCTGGTCAGATGAATTGGTCGCGCGCACTGAGCTGCCTGCGTCAACAAATAACGAAAGACTGCGTGGCCGTTAGACTTTTTCGATGAGGTTTCTCAACTGGTCACAATTTCTCACCCGCTCTTCGCTGGTCGTGCCGAGGAACGAGACGTTGAGAGAGGTCACACCGTGCTCTTTCAGGCTGGCTAATCGATCACGCACAAAGCCCTCGGAGCCAATTAAGGAGGTGGCATCGAGATAAGACTGGGGGATCGCGGCTTCAGCCTCAGATTTCCGACCAGAAAGGTACAAGTTCTGTATCGTTTCGGCCTCTTGCTCATAGCCGTATTTTCTAAAGACTTGATTGTAAAAGTTCTTTTCCTTGGCCCCCATGCCGCCAACGTAGAGTGCGATACCTGGACGCGACATGTCTCGATAAGATTCCAAGTTGTCACCGATGGCTACGGCCCCGCCTGCATAGATATCAAGGGGCGGCCGGCCTGGATCTCGCTTAGCCGCGCCTTTTTTCAACGCATCGCCCCAGACCGCCGCTGCACCCTCTGCCATATAGAAAGCGGGTAGCCATGCGTCTGCAATTTCAGCCGTCATCTCAACGCTCTTTTCACCGAGCGTCGCAAGCGCAACGGGGATATCTTCACGGTAGGGGTGGTTGATGATTTTGAGCGGCTTACCAAGCCCAGTCCCTTGATCAGCAGGCAATGGAACTTGATACTTTTTCCCGTCATAAGTGAGCTTTTCCTCGCGCAGCCAAACTTTTCTGCAAATTTCCACCACTTCACGGAGTCGCGTCACGGGTGCGTCGTACGGCAGGCCGTGGAACCCTTCAATGACTTGGGGGCCTGAGGCACCCAGTCCGAGCATGAAACGGCCCTCGGAGATTTCATCTATCCCTGCAGCGGTCATCGCCATCAAGGCAGGGGTTCTGCTGTAAATGTTGAGAATCCCCGAGGCGATGGTGACTCGCTCTGTTTTAGCAGCGATGTAACCCATGGCACTCACGGCATCAAATGAATAGGCCTCGGGCACCCAAACGACGTCCAGCCCTGCTTTTTCAAGTTCGACGACCTCTTTCGTTGCGCCACGAAATCCATGGGCGTAGCTCATCAAAGTTGAAATTTTCATAGCTTAATCCTTCTAGTCTCGATTGATCTTAATTGGTTCCCAATACGAGCGGGACGCGGCGGCGATCGATCGTTGCGCGTAGGCCCCAGGTTGATCTCGTTGATGATCGTTTCTGCTTGAACTGGGTCGGTGTTCATCGCCCATCATACGAAATTGTGAAGGATTCGGCTAAGGGGACTGGGTTGCATCAAGAACATCATTCGCACTTGATCGAGTTAAAGGAATAGCGCAGAACGCGCTCGCCATAGCGTCAACGCCCGAGCCAAGTAGAAGAGCGTCATGGCCGCCCAGAGACCGTGGTTAGCCAAAGGTTGAAGGACCCACCAAGAGAGGAGGAACAAGGCGAGCGACTGAATCATGGCATTTCGCATCGCCTTTGACGCAAGCGCACCAATGAAAAGCCCATCAAGTAAGTAGGCGCTACTGGATAACAAAGGCGTTATCGCGGCCCAAAGCACAAATTCGCTCGCCTGCTGAACGACAAGGATGTCTTTGGCGATCAGGGGTAAGAGGGCGGGGATGATAGGTAAGTACAAGAGGCTCATAATCAAACCCGTGACCCAACCAGCCCTTAGACTGGTGGCAACGACCGCTCTCACCCGGCTCGGGTCAAGCGCGCCTCGCGCTCGACCGATGATGACCTCTGCCGCATTGGCATAGCCGTCGATGAAAAAAGCAGCAAACGCGATGAACTGCATCAGTACTAAATTGGCTGCAAGAACCTGGTCACCAAAAATGGCTCCCTGATTGGTAAACCAGGCGAAAGCGAAGATGAGGCAGAGCGTGCGCAGCATAATGTCACGATTCACGCGCAGGAGCTCGCGCCAGGCGTCTGCATTAATGAGTGCGCGGTGGGCTTCGATGAAAGTTAAGTCAAGTAACTCACGCCGGACCAAATAAAGCCCGAAGAAGACACCGAGCCCCTCAGCCCAAACGGTTGCTTCGGCGACGCCAGAAACCCCTCGATGCCACACCAAAACGAACAAAACGTCGAGGACGATATTGGCAAAGTTAAGGAGAAGCTGGAGCGCCAAAACGGCTCGAGCTCGACCCATGCCCAATAGAAAACCTGAAATACCGATGAAAAGGAGATTCAATGGGGCGCCCCAAATGCGTACTGCAAAATAAGTCTCTGCAGTGTTTTCGACGAGAGCGGAGCCATCGGTTAATTGCCATATGACGTGGCTGAGCGGTCGCTGGATGAGCCACATCAGGGTGCCGATGACGGCCGCGAGCGAGAGGACTCTGACGAGAATTTGTCGCGCCGACACAACGTTTTCAGCACCAACCGCATTCGCTACTAACGCGGTCGTGCCCATCCGGAGAAAGCCGAACCCCCAAAACAGGAAGCTGAACACCATGGTTGCGAGGGCAAGGCCGCCGAGTAGATGCGCTTCGCCCAACTGCCCTATGACTGCAACATCCACAAAACCCAGAAGAGGTGTCGCAAGGTTCGCCAAAATAACGGGGCCAGCGATTTGATTGAGCGCGCGAAAAGAGGGCATCAAGGAGCCACCTGAAAGAGGGGCAGCATAGCGCGACTGGTTCAACGGGACGAGTCAGTGCAGTGAGTCAGCGAGCCGGAGTCCTATTCTTTTGAGACCATGGTTTAATGGCGCTTTCGACAAAGCGAGCCCCTACCATGCAGTTTTTAGCTGGCACCTATACCCAAGGCACACAGTCGCAAGGCCTCTATTTCTTAGAGGCTGAGTCGGCATCCGCTTTGCAAGCGACAGGACTTGACCTTGCGGTGGTTAACCCCTCGTTTCTTTGCGCGCACCCCTTTCGACCCAAAGTCTATGTGGTTGAAGAGATGGGCGCTGATGACGGCGGCGGTTGGGTCAGCTGCCTTGAGGCTGACGGGGGCACATTGCGTCAGAGCGAAAGGCATTCGACACGCGGGGATGATCCTTGTCATCTGGATGTCAGTCCTGATGGGCGTTGGTTGGCGGTCGCAAACTATTCGTCTGGGTCTGTTGAACTCTTCGCTTTAGACAGCGAGGGCGAGATTGAGCGGCATCAGCGCTCACTTGACCACCGCGCGGAGTTTGAAGGACGACGGGACGAGCCAGGACGACATCCTGAGCGTCAGGCGGCGCCCCACGCGCATTTCGTTTCTTGGCTGGATGATACATCGCTCATGATCTGCGACTTGGGCAATGATGAGGTGTACTGCTATGAGGCGAATCCCAAAGCGCCTACCAATCACGCGGAGTTTCGTTGCAGTCGACGGTGGACCTTGCCGCGAGGTTCGGGACCCCGTCACCTGGCTTTTTCATCCGACCCTGATCTCTTCTGGGTGCTAGCGGAACTGAGTAATGAAGTGTACGTCTGCCACTACGAAAAAGAGACGGTGGGCATCGCAGTTTCAACCTTACCCTCAGGGTGTGAGGTCTTTAGTGAAGCCGCCGAGATTGCGTTCAATAAGGAACGGTCTGAACTGTGGGTGTCTAATCGCGGGCTAGACGACGTGGTTTGTTTTGACGCCTCAAAACCCCAGATGCTCACGGTAAAGCATCGATTGGGGACGGGCGCCTACCCACGACACTTCGCCTGGGCGGGAGGCTCGCTGGTTGTCGCGTCGAGAGACCCGGGCCGGGTTGAGATATTTGAGATTGAGCTGGCGACAGGACAAGCACGCCTGGTGTCCGGCGCCGATGTGCCCGCCGCGGTCTGTGTTCTACCTTTGGAGGGGACGGCGTTCGGGCAGACTTGGCGTAATCGCTGAACCCTCAAGCAATCACATCCTGAAACTGCAATTGGGTGAGGGTGTAATAGATCCCACGTTGGGCCATCAATTGCTCATGGGTTCCTAGCTCGCGCGTCTCACCGTGCTTGAGCACGAGAATCCTGTCGGCAGACCGGATCGTTTGCAAGCGGTGGGCGATGATGATGGACGTTCGACCTTGCATCAGCGTTTCGAGTGCG
>JALRJG010000159.1 GCA_023261215.1 Pseudomonadales bacterium
TGAAAGAGATGCTTTCAGTGCTTCCGCCGCCATCGGTGGTCTCACCGCCCGTATCACTTCCCTCCATGGCAGACTCCGGTGCGGAATCGAGTGAATCGGAAGCAGTTCCGCCTACCACATCATCGGCGCCTGATCTAAGCGTAGGATCGCCGTAAGCATTACTTAGAAATGATTCGAATCCTTGCTTGGCTCGCGAAGCGAGTTCGTCCCGGTCTGAAATTTGAACCAAGACACCCGTGACTTCTTCCACTGGAGGATTCGTCGTGCCCCCGCCGCCTGAGGGCGGTGTTGGCGCGGGCGTTTCAGGGCTGCCGCCGCCCCCGCCGCCGCAGCTCGCCAGAAAGAGGGTGCCAATGAGAAAGCCGCTCTGGGTCAGCGCCTTGTAACGTGGCGTCTGAAATTGTTGTTTGTCGGGTGGATTTGGAGGTTGAGACATGATGGCTTGCGCAAAAAATTTCATAGGGAAAGATTAATCAAATCATTCGCGAAAACAAATCGTTCGTTCCAATAGAGCGAAGAGTATTCGACACTCAGACTCTCTCGTGAAATTGCTGTTGGTCTCGCTCAATGTCTAGCGCTCAAATCAATGGGTTTCATCCATGACCCAATCACCGATCGAGTTCAGTCACGCGAAAACAGGCAGACCGGACGCTTGATGCGCAGCAGCCGGATGAGCCGACGGATTCAAAGGATCGAGTGATGGTTATCAATGTGAGACCCAGCAACGGCCTCCCGAAGACCGCAAGCTGAGTCGTGAAAGCCGCCCAAGCGAGTCATGAAAAGCGGTGTCGACAGTGTTTGACCTGCATCAAGAACGCCATCAATGACCGTTTAGCGCATCAAAAACCGCACAAGTTCGATCAACCAGAGCCGTCAATTCGAGCTCCGATTGACCTGCGAGGCTCACGCCAACTCGGCCCTGCCATGGTGTGGTCCAGTGATCAGGAATGGGTTTATCTTGTAGGCCCCAAAGACCACCGACGGTCGCGCCATTACAGTCGGTATCCAGCCCTGCTGCGACCACCTCGCCGATTGCCGCGTCAAAGTCATCGGGATAGGTGAGCAGCGACCAGACCACCAGTGCGAGGTTGTTGAGCGTGTGAACCGCGGACATGTCTCCGTAGTGCGTCGTAATTGATTGGCCGCCCATTGGATTGCCCGCAAGTGATTGGCCTAGCGCAATGGCTTCAGTAGCGGGCGGGCAGTCGTCTATGAGTGGGATGGCCCTTATGAGCGCATCGGCTGGATCGGTGGCCTCAGGGATGAGTGCCCCCCAGGCGGCGACGAGCTGCGCACCCGCGACACCCGCCCCTCGATGCGAGAGCTTGGCGTCTTCCGTCACCAGTTGAACGGCAAGCTTTGGATTACCTGGACACACCCAGCCGTAGACGTCAGCTCGAATTTGCGCGCCAATCCAGTCGTTATACGGGTTGTCTGAGCATAGGTCTAAGTCAAATCCTGCCTCACCGCGCTCAGGAAACCATTCCTCCCCATGGACCAAGAGAATTCGATAGGCAGCGCGCTCAGCAGTGTAGGTGGCTGCATAGGGCAGGTGCCTCAGCCAATGTTGCGCAACGTCCCGTGTTGTCAGTGAGCGTCCGTGCTGCTCGAGCATCATCAGCGCGAGGACCGCGTAGTTAATGTCATCATCTGGCTCACTGCGCGAGATGTTGCCCAGGCAACAACGCGTTTGAGAGGAAATGAGCGGGTCGGTGCCTGCATCGGGAATGTAGTTTCGAAGCGGCAGTGCGGATGCAAGCTCGAGCTGTCTTTTCAGTTCTTCTGGACCTTTGCGCATTGAGAGGCCCTCAACTGGCTTGCCGAGCATGCAACCGGAAATGCGGCCTTGCCAGGCACGGGTTATACGGGAGGCGATGGGGTGCATGATAGGTCTCCTTTCAAAGCCTGGTTCAGGTTAGAGCAATGTGCCCGGATACGGAACTCGCTTGAGCGAGCAGTGGGTATAGCGCATTGAGGCGGCAAGGTTGATGTTCTTTTTAGCGCAATTGGATCCGCGCTCAGCGACGCGCCCGACATTCATGAGTCGCAAGTCAGGATGTGATGCCCTGGCTCGCAAGAAATGATGCGGAATTGGTTCGTCGGCGAGGTTCAGCTCGTTGCTCCAATCTCGCCACATATTGTCCTGTGGAGGGTCCAAGCGTTGTTCATCTAAGTCGACGTGGTTGTAGTCAAAGAGCAGCGCTTGTCGGATGGATGCCTGCGCGCCGCGATGATGACCCGCCATGTGACCCAAGCGGTGATGCCACAACACCACGTCACCCTGCTTGCCATAACAGTCCACGGGACGGGTCTCTCTTTCAACGGATTGCACCGCATCGAGATAAGCCTTGGGATGAATGATCCCTTTGTGGCTGGGTAAGTGAGGGTAGAAAGGAATGCGGGCCTGATCGTATTGCATCGGGAACAGCGGGTAGAACACCTGATGGCTTCCCGGCCAGACCTTGAATGCACCGCTATCGGCAGGACAATCTTCGAGCAGGCAGACCACACCAAAATGGAAGGGGTGCCCGTCAGTATGGAGTTGATCGGGAAGCCCCGCTGTTGCTGGATCTGGCAGGGTCGCGTAGATGCCTCTGGCACCCTCGGTCAATTGCGGGTCGACGGGGCCGCCGGGCCAAGCGGGACCTGCATGCCCCATGGGTAAGCCGCCGGGTTTGGGTGCTCGGACTTTTTGCTCACCAAGGAGTTGCTCCGCCCAGGTCCACAAGGGACCCTGAGTCATGATGTCGATAATCGTCGGCTCGGTGCCTAGCGCGCGATATTGCCATTTGTTCCTCGAGACGGCGCGAGTGGCTTCATCTGAGTGGGACGCCTCAGGAAGGGGTCCCCAAGTGGATGGATTGTCTCGATCGAGGTGCTCGGGCGCGCTTGCCCACATGGCATCGAGGAGTGACTCGCATTGGCTAGGGGTTAAGACCTGTTCCTTGATGAGGTATCCGTAGCGTTTGAAGAAACTCAGTTCAAGGTTGGTCAGTCGCAAGTTATGCTGTGATGCCACCACGCGATCGTCTCTTAATGTTCGGAAAAATCATACCCGAAAGTGAGGTCGTCCTCCCTGCCGCGAAGTTAGGCCTTAGAGTTGCACCGGCTCGAGCAAAGCGCGCTAAACGAGGTCGATTGATGGCAGCGCGTTGAGCAAGGTACCGCAGCAGGACTTAATCAAAGATAAGCGCATGCTTATCCGCGGCCGGCGACTCAGTCCAGCGTGATGGGCAATTCGGTGGAATATTTGATTTCTTCCATGGAAAGGAGCGCTGTGACATTAAAGATTCTGACTTCGCGAATGAGCGATTGATAAAACGCGTCATAAGCTCGCGCGTTCTTCGCCCGAACTTTCAGAATGTAATCGATCTCGCCCGCTAAACGATGGGCTTCCATGACTTCGGGGCGTTTCTTGAGCGCCTTCAAAAAGGTGCTTTGCCAGGCTTCGTCGTGCTCACTCGTACGGATCAGTACGAAAAAACACGCTTCGAGCGAGAGTGCCTCGGGATCAAGGATCACGGTTTGTTGTTTGATGACGCGTGAAGCAATCAATTTTCGGATTCGGTTCCACACCGGCGTCTTCGAAGAACCGACGCGCTTGGCCAGGGTTTCGAGCGATTGACTGGCGTCGACTTGCAAGTGCTTCAGGATGGATCGGTCGAGTGAGTCTAGGGCCTTAAACATTGTTTGAATCTAATCCTAATAAATAGAAAAAAAGTCTAATTTAAAGGATTAAAAAGGAAAATATGACCTAAATATTTTAATTCATAGCTTTAATTAGAAATAAATTCTAACTTCTGCGCTCTTGACAGGGGGTGCTATGAATTATTTCCCGATTTTCGTTCAAGCTGAAGGGCTGAAGATCATTGTCGCCGGCGCGGGATCGTTTGCTGAAGCCAAAATTCGGCTGATCTTAAAAACACCTGCCGCGCTTGAGGTGGTGGCTGCGTCTGAACCCACCGCTGCCATCATCGCGTGGGCTGAAGAAGGTCGCCTGGTATTAACCCGCCGATTGATCAGGCAAGAGGATGTTGCCGGTGCGGGTCTCGTTTATGCCGCACACATGGATGATGTTCTGGATGATCAGGTGGTCGCTTGGGCTCACGAGGCGGGCGTTTGGGTCAACGCAGTGGATCGCCAGGATGCGTCAGACTTTATTACGCCCGCGGTCGTTGATCGCGCACCGGTCGTGGTGGCCATTGGCACGGAGGGCGCTGGCCCCGTGCTGGCCCGATGGGTGAAAGCCAAGATTGAAGCGTTGCTACCGTCAAACTTCGGTGCGCTGGCGCGTTTGGCGCGTCGACATCGGCCCATGGCAAAGCAGGTGCCGGTGGGTAAGGCGAGGCGGTCTTTTTGGCAGGCGGTGTTTCAATCCCTTTTAGCCTCACC
>JALRJG010000015.1 GCA_023261215.1 Pseudomonadales bacterium
CGGCCGTCCCAGGGCCTTCAACCATCGTTCAACTTCACGCATCATCATCGCGCTCCTTCCACGCAATTCGCTCCTTCAACTTCATGCCAAAACAAAAAAGAAATGATCTAAAACCGTGTGTCTGCCAGCCTCACGCCACTGGCTCAATTCGACCCAGGGACCTAAAAAGCTGATCGACCATAGGTCCATCACGGGGGCCCGAATTCACATCGTCTTGAAGACCTTACGACGAAATGTTTTAACATCGCTACGTCACTAATCTCGGACCCCATCATGCCTCGAATTTTCAATTACGGCTCTTGTTGCATTGATCACGTTTACCAAGTGCCTCATTTCGTTGCACCAGGCGAAACACTCAGCGCTTTAAGCTATGAAATTTATCCTGGTGGCAAAGGCCTGAACCAATCCATCGCGGCAGCCAAGGCAGGGGCTCGCGTCAGCCATATTGGCGCTTTGGGAGAGGATGGCAAGCACCTTAAAGCATTGCTCGACCACCACGGCGTCGATACCGAACACGTCAGGATCACATCCTCTGCAAGCGGACACGCGATCATTCAAATCAATCCGGAGGGCGAGAACGCGATCTTCATCCACGGGGGCACAAACCTCGACGACCACGCCTCGCTTCTTGAGGCGGGACTCGCAAGGGCCGAGCCAGGGGACTGGCTACTGATTCAGAACGAGACCAGTGGCAATTTGAAAGCCATCGAAATGGCAAAACTTCGATCAATGCGGGTTGCCTTCAACATGGCGCCCATGAATCAACGCGCACTCGACCTCCCCTTGGAAGACATCGATCTCTTTATTGTGAACGAAACTGAGGGCGCTGCTTTAACAGGTAGGCAAGAGCCTGAACAAATCCTGGATCAAGTCGCTAAAACCTTTCCTGACGCACAAATTGTGCTCACCCTCGGCGAGCAAGGCGCCTGGTACCAAGATACGAAGGCGCGACAGCATGCACCGGCCCGAAAGGTCCAGGTTGTTGATACGACGGGTGCGGGTGACACCTTTACTGGCTTTTTTCTTGCCGGACTCATGAACGGGCTCGAACCCTTAGCATCACTCCATCAAGGATGCGCCGCGGCCGGCATCAGTGTTGAACGTCCAGGCGCTGCGACCTCGATCCCATCGCTCGATGAGGTCAAAAGCCAATAACGACACGCTCGATTGAGGCTTTGAACTATCACCTCAAGGCGGGGTCTATCTAATACAACGCGAGTGCCTTTCGGCGTGAACTTGGTCGCATCCGTTTCCTGATATCGACCGCTGGCGATGCAGTTGAACACGACGCTGACCATTGATCAATTGCAGCGGCGCCACTCAGTTGACCGTTTCACAGCGATTTCGCGCTAAAATAACCCTCTAACTGGTGAGAAACGTCTCATGGCCAAAAGCATAGTCATCGTTGAAGACGACGCAGATCAACGAACTAACTACATCGATGCCATCAGCAAAAAAGGGTATACGGTTCGGGGTTTCTCCAGCCGACCGGATGCACTGGCGGGATTCGATGAGGCGCTGCCCGATCTTGTCATCTTGGACATCATTCTCGGCGACGAGGTGGATGCAGGGTTTGAATTGTGCAGAGATCTGCTGAGTAGGGCGCCTAATTTGCCCGTGATCTTCCTCACTGAACGCATCACCGAAATCGACAAGATCAGTGGACTCCGCTTGGGTGCTTGGGATTATCTTCCAAAGCCCATCTCGTTGGATTATCTCTCCGAAAAGATCAGTTCGCTTTTACGCATCCAGGAAGCGCGCACAGGTCAAAGCGCAGGCACCAGTGAAGCAAAGTTGGTCGGCGACATGTCGATCGATCAAGAAGCGCTCCTTGTTTCTTGGAAAGGGCAAACCATCAATCTCTCTGGCACCGAATTCAGAATGCTCGCAAAACTGGTTCGAGTACCTGGTCACGCCGTTTCTTATGACACGCTCATGAATGCGACCATGCAATCGCTCGTCACTAACAACACCATCAACACGCACATGCGAAATATTCGCAAAAAGTTTGAGGCGGTGGATTCGGAGTTCAATTGCATCAAGAGCGAATATGGCTACGGATATCGCTGGTCCGTTCAATAACGAATGGCCGTCAAGCAAGGTCCACGCCTGGGCACCAAGCTATTTATTCTCACCAGCTTCATCCTGGTCATCATTCCCTGGTTCAGCTATCTCTACCTTGCCGAAATGGAGGGCGTCCTCCTTGAGAGCCAACGAAACGCCCAGCTGTTGACAGCACGCGGCGTTGCGACCTTGCTAAATGGTCGTTCAGACCTTTTTGACGAACTGCCTATTAACCCTGACGGGTATGAACAACTTTACGCCTACCCTCTTGAGAAGCCCATTCGTATTGATGGTAATGATGCCGATTGGGAGGACATCCTCGATTACAACGTCGGCTTTGGTTCTTCATCTATCGCGCCTTCACCCGATCGAGCACTCAATCAGTTCTACCTCGTGCTGGGTGAACATAACGGCCAAGTTTATGCACTGGTCCAAGTGGTCGACGATCGAATCGTGTTCCGAAACAAAAGCATTCTGCGCCTGGATCTCTCAGACCACATCCGCTTGACCTTCAAAGATGGGACCGGGCAGACCCATAAAGTGGTCATTACAGCGACGGAGCCAGGCGTCACCACGGCTTACGAGGTCGATGATCGCTGGCGATACGACGTCAACGGTGCCGCTGAGAATCGAATTCCTGGTGTACTGGTTACAACGGAAGCCGGATATGCGGTTGAGTTTAGAGTCCCTCTGGAGTTTCTAGGGGAGAATCGAAATTTCGGCCTCGCCGTGGTCGATGTAGACAACGAAGATAATCGAGCAATCGAGTCGATCACCGGGACCCTTCCTTCTGGCGGCATTGAGGCCTTCGGACTCGTCCTGCTTAAGTCACCCGAGATACTCCGGATCATCGAGGGCCTAGGCTACTCTGGCGCGAACATTCAAGTCATCGACGTCAATGGGCGCATTCGAGCGGAAATTGGTAGTTATGAAGACATTGGGGAAACACCGATCGCTGAACCTGGTGCGTTGGGTCAGGTTGCTCGCTGGCTTGAGTTCGTCGTAAATCCCTTCTACCTCTTGCTGGAATCATCGTTAAGCAACCCAAATTCGTCGCAAGAAGAGCAGATCATCAAACAGGCCCTTGGCGGCGAACCGAGGGTGGACTACGTTCAATCCCCTACAGACGGCCCCGTCATCGTGGCCGCCCACCCGATCATTGATCAGTCTTCGGTTATGGGCAGTGTGGTCCTTAAGCAAACAACAGATCGCATTTCGGAGATCCGAAGAGAAGCGCTTCGAACCATTGTCAACTTTTCGCTGGCGTTCTTCCTCTTGTTTGCAGGCATCATTCTCACTTTTTCCGCTCGATTAACCCGGCGCATCAGAAAACTTGGGAATGAGACAGCGAATGTCCTGGATGCGAGAGGACGACTCACATCCAGTCGCCTTAAGACGGAGATCGAGGCGTCCGATGAAATTGGCGACCTTGCTCGAAGCATTTCAGGCATGCTCTCGCGAATGCATCAACATAATCAATTTTTGGAAAACATGCCGAGAACGCTTCGACACGAAATCAATAACCCGTTGAATACCCTGTCGACCTCCTTACACAATCTTGCAGACGCTGAGTCAGCAGAGATGAGAGTGCGCTATCTTGAGAGCGCGAAGCGAGGACTTAATCGCATCGGCCTCATCGTGCAAAACCTCGCGGATGCCGCTAATCTTGAGGACGCGCTCATTGGCGAAGATCTCGAGTTGATCGATCTCACTGCCCTGATCCAGAGCTACCTCAATAACTGTAAGGTGGTCCACCCTAAGCGCAATTTCATCTACCAGGGCTCGTCCGTTGCCATCCCCGTTATGGTCAGTGATTTTAGAATTGAGCAACTCTTAGACAAGCTGATTGATAATGCGCTCGACTTTGCCGATATCGATGCACCGATTGTTCTCTCGCTCTACCAAGAGGGTCGGGTGGCCGAATTCTCTATCACCAATACAGGCCCTCAAATCCCGAGCGAGATGATGGATGCCGTCTTCGATTCAATGATTTCCATACGACCGGGCAACCCAGACAATCGCCTCCACTTTGGTATGGGTCTCCATGTGGTGAGAGTAATTTCGGAGCACCACGGAGGCAGCGTTAACATTCAAAATGTGACGCAACCCGATGGGGTCAGGGTGACTGTTCGGCTCCCAATGGCAGATGAACCTCGCTCACCGGCTGAGCCACAAGATCCCGGCAGCTCGGAGCGTCCTCCCCCTCGAGAAGTCATCAACTAGTGATCAATTAATCGTACGAGCCGATCGACTCTGACCTTCGCTTAAAGCCGGACTGAGAAAGCCCTGCGGTATCTGCCAGTCTCCCGCCATGGCGGCCTTACCAATCATCGCGATGAGGCTAAATGTGAGGTCTCGATCAACCGTTAAATTCAAGGCCGGTTGGGTCTTCGACTTCAGACTCAAAGACAGTCGTTCTTTATTCATTTTATAAGTCAATTCAAAGGCAAGCGGAGTCTCTGCGATGGCCTCAATTTCAGCTTCTGCGTCGAATGGTTGACTGAAATCGGCTTTATCCAAGGCTTTCTGAGCCTTCCAATCTCGAATTTCTGCGCGCTCTAGATCGCCGGCCTGCGCGGCGACATCAATGTCTCGATTGATGAATTCACCAAAGACTTTGAGCAAAAGCAGGGTATACCGCCGAGTCAGCCATACGGCGTGACGAAGTGCATCACCATCGCCAACACGGAACAAAATCCGATCTTGCTCCGGGTCGTACTTTGCTTGAATTTGATATTTCATCGATCATCCAACGGGCATCTGATGGGTGGCCACTAGGATCGTCCTGCATCGATCTTGGAACGTGCCCGGTTTTTCCGACGTTATTCGATGCACGTCAAAGCCACATTACTCTCGCCCAATGATACAGCCATGAGTGCGGAATGCTGATGAGCGCTGACCCGTTTTCTTGTACATCACCCTTAGTTTAGTGTCTTTTGCCCCTTCAGCGCCGCGCTCGGATTTCGACTACGGCTAATTTTCATCCCTAGCTCGTGGCGTCTTTGCTTTCTCGGTCTCTGATCGACTCACACTGCTCGGGGGCGCTGGTCAAAACCCGCGGCCAAGTGCATAGCGAGGCCGCGTCATACGCGGCTCAATCGAGAACTTAACGATCATCTCTCTTGAAGCACGGCGTTAAACCGCCACCGCGGCCTGCGCATCTCATGCCCCTCCAGCATTGCAGGGCTACGCTCATGTTGGGGGACGCCTTGGAGCGACATTCGATACTGAGCCGACTCGTCAATGACGACCAGGGTCTGGAGGTCGAAAAAAATATCCACGAGTACTGGGCACCACCACCGCTTCAAACAACAACAGCACACAATTCATTAGAGCGGCTCAAGCCTCACGCCTTGCGCCCAGTCCGCTAGCCCTCAAAGCCCAAAATCCAAAAGTCTAGCTTCTAGTCCAGCGCAGTCAGTTTATATCAATATTTTTTGATATTTAGTTGAAACAGCCCTCAGAATCCTTAAGATGAGCGCCTTTCACGAACAGACCGAACCTTGAACGCGCCCTTTCCACATTCCGATCAATTGGTTCAGCTCACCAAAGCCGTGAGCGATCCCTTGCGCGTCGAAGTCCTTCGACTCTTGCGCCAAGATTCTTATGGGGTTCTTGAACTCTGCAAAATGACGGACGTGGCGCAACCCGGGATGAGCCATCACCTCAGGATCCTTAGCCAAGCGGGCATTGTCGAAACCCGAAAAGAAGGCACATCAATCTTCTATCGCCGAACATCGACCGCGAGCGCCGCCGAGTTTAGCGACCTCGTTCAAGCTATGTTCAATGCCATTGATCGGGTCCCCTTATCCGCCGCGACCGCGCAGCGCAAACTCGAAGTCCATGCAGACCGAAGTCATCGTTCCGCTCAGTTTTTTGAGCGCTGCCATGCTGAGCTACAAGACAACCAGGAACTGATCACCGACTTCTCACACTATCAGGGCTGTGTCTCGGACCTCTTGAGTCATGAGACCCTCGGTGAGCGGCGTTTGGCAGTGGAAATAGGATCTGGTGAAAGCCATCTTATTGAGCAATTAAGCCAACGCTTTGACCAAGTGTTCAGCGTTGACAATTCCGAAGCGATGCTGAACGGCACCCGGGCCCTGTGTGAACGCCTGGGACTCACCAACATTGAATTCAAGCTGGCTGATTTTCTTACGCTGCCTCCCGAACACCCGGTCGATCTGCTCGCGCTCAACATGGTCCTGCATCACGTCGCGTCTCCCGCAGCCTTTTTCGACTCGGCGCGCCGTTGGTTAAGGCACGATGGACGACTGTTACTGATTGATCTTTGTCCACATGATCAGGATTGGGCGAGAGAGATCTGCGGCGATCAATGGCTGGGGTTTGACCCAGCTGACCTGACGTCCTGGGCGAATCATGCGGGATTGCAAACCAGCCAGACGGCTTACCTCGGTCTGAAGAACGGTTTTCAGATCCAAATCCACCTCTTTCAACCTTTGAACATCGAATAAGGAACTCCTATGACAGATTACAAAGTTGCTGACATGGCCTTGGCTGACTTCGGTCGAGCCGAGATCCAGCTCGCCGAGTGCGAAATGCCCGCCCTGATGCGTTTACGTGAAAAATACAGAGCTGAGCAGCCTCTTAAAGGCGCCAAGATTATGGGCTGCATTCATATGACCATCCAAACAGCCGTCCTGATCGAGACACTCACCGAGCTTGGCGCTGAAGTCCGTTGGTCTTCGTGCAATATCTTCTCAACCCAAGATCATGCGGCAGCGGCCATCGCCGCCGCTGGCAACCCAGTCTTTGCCTGGAAAGGTCAAACAGAAGAAGAATTTTTCTGGTGTATCGAGCAAACCATTTTGAAGGATGGTCAACCTTGGGATGCCAACATGATCCTCGATGATGGTGGCGATCTCACCGAAATGGTACATAACCGATTCCCCGCCATGCTCGAAAAAATCCACGGTATCACCGAAGAGACCACCACAGGCGTGCATAGGCTGTACGACATGATGAAAAAGGGCGAGCTGAAAGTCCCTGCAATCAACGTGAATGATTCGGTGACCAAATCAAAGAACGACAACAAGTACGGCTGTCGACACAGCTTGAACGACGCCATCAAACGCGCCACCGATATGCTGATGGCAGGCAAGCGCGCCTTGGTGATCGGGTATGGCGATGTCGGCAAGGGTTCCGCGCAAAGCTTGCGACAAGAAGGCATGATCGTACGTGTGACGGAAGTTGACCCCATTTGTGCCATGCAGGCTTGCATGGATGGATATGAAGTGGTTTCCCCTTATATCGATGGCGTGAATGATGGCACACTGGAATCCATCGATACCCGACTCATGGCGAGTACCGACCTCATCGTGACTTGCACGGGTAACGTCAACGTGTGTGATGAGAATTTACTTCGCACGGTCGCCAAGCATGCGATCGTTTGCAATATCGGTCATTTCGACACCGAAATCGACACGCAATTCATGCGGGATCACTGGCGTTGGGAAGAGGTCAAACCGCAGGTCCACAAGATTTTCCGAAGCGATGACGCTGACGATTTCATTATCTTGCTCTCTGAAGGCCGCCTCGTGAATCTGGGTAACGCAACGGGACATCCCTCTCGCATTATGGATGGATCCTTTGCCAACCAAGTACTGGCTCAGATGTATTTGTATGAACTGGCTTGGGCCGACCAGAGCCCATCACAGCGATCACCGATCACGGTCGAAGTCTTACCCAAGTCGCTTGATGAGGAAGTTGCGCGTTATATGGTTGAAGGCTTTGGTGGCACCATCACGCAGCTTACGACCAAACAAGCAGATTACATTCAAGTCACTGTCGACGGCCCTTACAAGGGCGACGCCTATAAGTACTGATACAATCCTTTGAAACTGCCCTGGTTGGCCGATGTGATTGCCCACCAGGGCATTCGTTTTTAAGGAACATGTATGCATCAAGCGCTTAGCGACCTTCTGAACCTTCTCGATCTGGAGCAGATCGACCGCGATCTTTTTCGAGGACGGAGTCCAGATGAGGGCTGGCAAAGAGTGTACGGCGGGCAGGTCATTGGCCAAGCGCTCGTCGCCGCTTCCCGTACCGTCGCCGAACCAGAGCGCTTGGCGCACTCTCTGCACGGCTATTTTCTGCGTCCCGGAGACACGACGATCCCCATACTCTATGACGTCGACCGAATCCGAGACGGCAAGAGTTTCACCACGCGCCGCGTCGTTGCGATACAGCGCGGCCAAGCGATATTTAGCATGGCAGCGTCTTTCCACGAGCCTGAACCCGGTCTGAGCCATCAGTTCGCGATGCCTGATGCGCCGAGCCCACAAGACTGTATTAGCGAGCAAGCCTTACTCGAGGAATACATTGCGCACTACCCCGATGCAGCTGAGCACTATGGTAAGAGAGCGAGACCCATCGAAATGCGCTATGTCGATCCGGTAAGAGACCATGCACCGGTGCCGATGCCTCCCCACCAAAGGGTCTGGATTAAGACCGTGGATACCATGCCCGACGATCAGCGATTGAATCAATGTTTGCTCGCGTACGCGTCGGACATGACCCTCATTGACACCAGTTATCGACCTCACGCGGTGAATTGGCGAGACCAAAATTTCCAAGTAGCCAGTCTCGATCACGCCATGTGGTTTCATCAAGCCGTACGAACCGACGAGTGGCTTTTATATGATCAAGACAGCCCCTTTTCCGGGGGCGCGAGAGGATTCAGTCGCGGCGCTTTCTTTGACCAGAGTGGTCAACTCGTCGCATCATGCGCTCAAGAAGGATTGATTAGGCTGCACACATGAAAACTCGCTATATCGATCGCACAAGAGACTACTACCGGGCCCAAGGCTTTTCGACGGATTACACCTGGTCTCAATATGACGAGACACCCTTCGCGCCACTCGGAAAACCGCTCAACGAGAGCAGAGTCACCATGGTCACAACTGGCGTCGTGGAAGCAGATATACCCAAGCCCATTCGCACAGCAAAGCATTACCCCTTTTCAGATGCCCCGGGGGCATTCTTTACTGAAGAATTGTCGTGGGACAAGACCACCACACACATGCGCGATCGGAGCAGCTATTTCCCCATTGAGATCCTTCAGGCGCTTGAGGAAGAGGCATTCATTGGCGATATCGCTCCCCGATTTCACTTCGTCCCGACCGAGTACAGTCAGCGTCTTACGATTGAGCAAGACGCACCCAGCATCGTTAGGGCTTGCCTTGAGGATGAAGTAGACATCGCCATTCTTATCCCGTTGTGACCCGTCTGTCATCAGACTGTCAGTTTGACAGCCAGAGCACTTGAGGACGCAGGCATCACGACGGTGGTGATTGGCGCTGCGCTGGACATCTTGGCGCGTTGCGGGACACCGAGAACGGTGTACAACGATATGCCGCTTGGAAATCCCCTGGGTAAGCCCTTTGATCGCAGCATGCATCGAGAAACGTTGCGCCTGGCGCTGACCTTGGCGGTCGATGCAAAAAGCCCTGGGACGGTCGTTGAAACGTCCTTTGTGTGGGACGCATTCGATACCGATGAGTCTTGGAAGCGTAACTTTTGTTTTATCGATCCGAACACCCCTGAGAAGTATCTCGCAATGGGTGAGGAAAACCGTCAGAGACGCCTAGACAATAAAGCCAAAGGACTTTTCCGGGAATAAAGCCTCAACGCTGGTCGAATATCGCTTGCAGAGCGGTGACTGTACCCATGACGCCTGAGGTAATCGCAGGTTCAGGATCGATCTGGAAAATAGGCGAGTGATGAGAGGGCACCGGCGCGCCCCCGCTTGCCTCTCGTGCAAAAGACTCTGGGGGCGTCCCGCCCACAGAGAAATATACACTCGGGATATAGGGGTCTTGTGTGAAGAAGGGGAAATCTTCTCCACCCATCCCCTCTCGCTCATAAGTCGTCATGTAAGTGTCGCCCAACATCGTTCTCCAGGCATCATTTACACGGGATGCCAGTGCCGGATTATTGGCCGTCACGGGAACGCCGCCCACCACCTCGACGACGGGCAGTCGATCCTCAGGTAATCCCGCCGCTCGCCCTGTGTTGACGGCAATTCGTTCAATGGCGCTGAGCAACTTCGCGCGGGTTTCGACTGAATCCGAACGCACCGTCAGCTCAAGCTTGGCCGATTCACCGATGACGTTCCTTTTATTTCCCGCTCGAAAAACGCCAACCGTCACGACGCCTGGCTCACGCGGAGAAAGCTCTCGAGCCACAATCGTCTGCAGCGCGAGGACGATCTGCGAAGCAATCACCACTGGATCCTTACCCCGATGGGGGCTGGCCCCATGAGCACCAATGCCTGGCACGGTGATATCAATCGAATCGACTGCCGAATAAGCCGCACCCTCTGAGGCGTAGAGTTTGCCTGCCTCAATCTCTGCAGCCACGTGGAAAGCAAGCGCATAATCTGGTGTCCCGAATTTTGCCCAGACCCCATCTTGTTTCATCGCTGCCGCACCTGATGTCTTCCACTCCTCGGCCGGTTGCGCCAACAGCATAAGCGTCCCCGACCAGTCATCTCGATGATTCTTCATGTACAGCGCTGTACCCAAAAGCGACGTGATGTGCACGTCATGACCACAAGCATGCATCACCGGCATGAGCTGACCGTCAACGGTTTCTTGCTCTACCTGGGAGGCATACGACAACCCTGTTGCCTCCTTCACCGGCAGACCATCCATATCCGCGCGCATCATCACCAGGGGACCGGGGCCATTCGCCAGCAAAGCCACAACCCCAGTGCCACCGATGCCGCGGTGAACCTCAAATCCGAGGGACTGCAGTTCATCAGCGATTCTTGCGGCGGTCTTGAATTCCACGAAGGATAATTCAGGATTCGCGTGGAAATGCTCAAAGAGCGCGGACAGGCGGTCATCATAATCGGCTTGAACTTCCGACTGCATGGATTCGAAGTCCGCAAAGGCGGCAGAACCAGCCAACCAGATAACGAGCCCCCTACAACCGGATATGAGCATCCGCTTTAACTTTTCTCTGCCAAAGGCCGATTCATACATAGATGGCATGGTCTCTCCTCGATTTACAGACTGCCTTGATCGCGAGCCTCCACTACTTGAGATTCAAAAGGTCTCGATAACGCTCGCTCAACTTCTGCTGACGCGTCTCCAAGTTGACCCATTCACCGTCAATCATGACTGCGGTGGGGGCTGAGGTGATTTCAATAGGATCACCATCCCAAAGTACCAAATTAGCGACCTCCCCAACGGCCAGGCGCCCACCTTCGATACTCCAGATCTCTGCCGGACCTGCTGTGATGGCCCTTAAGGCTCGCTCCCAGGGGAGCCCATTAGCCACCGCAACACCCGCAGCTTGCGTCAGCGATCGAAACTCCGAATAAGGTGTTGTCGACATAAACGCGAGCGGAACGCCTGCCCGATCGAGAATCGCAGCGGCATCGAGCCGAGCGCCCAGTCGATCGAACGATTCGGGCACGTTATCGAGCACATTCAGCAACACTGGGATCTTCTTTTCCGCAAGCAGCGGCGCCACACGCCAGGCCTCAACGCCGCCTGAAATGATCAAGCGCAGATCGGGAAATCGAGCGAGACTGTCAACGATTTTTCGAATATCGGCTGCTCGGTCTACATGGACCACCAATGGCCGCTGCCCTTTGATCACTCTCACCAGCGCCTTCAGATCCCGCTCTTCCATCGAGAAGGCGCGCAGCTTACTGGTGTTGTATTGCTTTTGATCACGCGCGTAGCGCACGGCTTCGTCTAAATCCGCGAGGACCATCTGCAGCGCGTTGCCTCGAGAGCCACCCGCAACCTTTCGATTCCACTCTCTCAAGTAAAGGTGCTGCGCAAGGCTTGGAGTTTTGACAAACCCATCACCTTGAACGAATCGAACCATAGCGCTTTCGCCAGCAAAATTAGCGTCACCGGCGCTGGGTACAATCACACCGTGCGTCACACCATCGTTCGGCGCCACTGGAATCATGGATGATGCTTCATTGAGCGAGCGCCAAACCTCAAAGCCTGCAGCATTCGGATCCCCTTCAACTTCACCATCATTTGACGTACCGAGCCCCGAAACATCAGCAAGCCCTACGCTGGTTCCTGAATCAATATAACCAGCAGTGATCAGGAGCCCTTCCGCGTCGAACGCGATCGCATCAGGCGCCTCAAGGCCTGCGCCCATGGAAACAATCCGGCCTCCTTGAACCCACACGTCTACGGGCTCTCCTTTGGATCCGTTGGGTCCTGGGAGATGCGCACCGCGAATAAGCAAGTCTTGTGCAAGCAAAGGGAACGCAATCATCAGCGTGAGTAAAAGAAGCGTGCCTTCACGTCTAAACGATCGATTCATTTCAAGACCTCCTCTCGATGATCGAGCTCGAAATCGGTGATGGGTCGCATGCCAGCGGCCCGGTCAAACTGGACAACGCCATCGACTCTAACTTGCATGGCTTCGGCATAAACGCTGAGCGGATTGCTCGACCAAACCACAATATCCGCCATCTTACCGACCGCTAATGTGCCCGTTTGATCGAGAATACCCAGTGCCTTTGCAGGATTCTTTGTCAACCAGGTAATCGCCTGCGAGTCGCTGATTTCCAACCCCAAGCGCCGCCCCGCAGCGAGCGCTTTTGCCGCCTCTTGATTTAATCGCTGGATCCCATTGGGTGAATCAGAGTGAACGATCGCGCAAGCACCTGCAGCGTGAACCATCGGAATGTTGGCGGTCACACCATCAAAGGATTCGAGCTTAAAGCGCCACCAGTCAGCCCACATCGCTGAACACACATTGTTTTCAGCCAACAGATCGCCAATTTTGTATGCCTCAACCGCATGATGGAAGGCCGTGACTTGATAGCCAAACTCCTTGCTCAAATCGATGATTTGGGCCATTTCATCCGCACGATAGCAGTGGTTATGCACCAAAATCTCGCCATCAAGAACACCGACAAGTGTTTCCATTTGCAGATTGCGCTTGGGCGGTTTCGGCGGTTTGGCCGCGCCCTTCGACTCCGACTTGCTACCTTCATCCACGTCGTCGGACGCTTCCTTGGCTTCAAACGCCGCGCGTTCTGCCTCGTATTCAGACCAAGCCTGACGATATTCCATCGCCTCGATCCAGGCTTTACGGTAACCCGCAAAATTCCCCATCCGAGTGGCTGGGGATCGCCCTTTACTGCCATAGACGCGCTTGGGATTTTCACCGCAGGCCATCTTGAGCCCGTAGGGCGCCCCCGGAAATTTCATTCCCTGCACAGTGCGCGACCACACATTCTTCAGGGTCACACTTCGACCGCCAAAAAGGTTGGCCGAACCCGGCAAAATTTGTAGTGCTGTTACCCCACCTGCCAGCGCAAGCGGAAACTG
>JALRJG010000160.1 GCA_023261215.1 Pseudomonadales bacterium
GGCGACTGGATTCGGGGTCCATCCACATTGGCAATGTAGCCGCTCGTGACCACGTGCACCGTCTCTCCGGCTTGTTCAATGGCTTGCACCACGCCGCGGGTTGCGAGTTGAGGGTCCTGTAGAACCGCCGGCAAATCGCGCACCTCAGCCACGGGAATGCCTCGCTTGGCTAAGGCTTCAAGCCAAGATTGCGTGGATGCCTCGCGAAGCGCCTGCGCGCAATAGTCGCTCACAGTCTCAGCATGCTCTGCTCGCTCTTGAGGGGTTCTGAACCCCATCTCGGACAGTTGCTCGCGCTTGCCAAAGGCATCAAACAAGGCCTCCACCTGGTTTTGCCTTAAGGCTGTGACTTGAATGAAGCCATCTTGTGTTGAGAAGACATCCGCTGTGGGCTGCCCAGTGGGTGAGGCGTTGCCTTGGAGCGGGTTCAACTGACCTTGGTTTTTGTAGTTGCTGATTTGAGCGGCTTGGAGCACGAGTGCCGTGTCCATCATAGCGAGGTCAAGATATTGCCCTTCGCCGGAAATCGCCTTGCGGTGGAGGGCGCTCGCGATCGCAAATGCGGCATGCATCGCAGTTGACATGTCCACGGGCATAAAGCCTGTGCGGGTGGGCCCTGTGGATGGGTGCCCATTTTGGGACATCATCCCCGAGGCGGCTTGGATGGCGCCATCGTAGGCGGCTTCCCCCGCCTTTGGGCCGGTTTGCCCATAGCCTGAGATCGAGCAATAGATCAGGTCGGGCTTAATTGCTTGAAGCGTTTCAAAACCAAACCCAAGTTTGTCCATTGTTCCGGCTTTGAAGTTTTCCACCACCACATCAGCGGTGGCGACCAGGGCAGTGACAATGCGCGAGGCCTCGGGGTGTTTCAAGTTCAGCGTCAGGCTGCGCTTGTTTAGATTCATGGTCAGAAAAGAGGGCGAGGGCTTCCCATCATCAGATGCGTTCATCAGCCCGCGGGTCTGATCCCCGGTTTCGGGTTGTTCGATTTTGATGACGTCCGCGCCCAGCAGTGCAAGTTGCATGACCGCAAATGGCCCCGCAAACACTTGTGTGAAATCGATGATTCTGACGCCTTCAAATGCTTGGCTCATCAGGCTTGCTCCCAATACTTATCTTTGAGAAGTCGCTTATAAAGCTTCCCCGTTGGGTGGCGCGGGAGCTCAGCCATAAAATCGACGGATCTCGGGCATTTGATGTGTGAAATTTGGGATCGCGCGTACGCGATGAGTTCGCTCTCCAATGCGCTGCCTGCGTCGCGCATATCAACCGGCTGAACAACCGCTTTGACTTCTTCGCCGAACTCCACGTTCGGCACCCCGAAGACCGCGACATCGGCCACTTTCGGATGCGTGATCAAGACGTTCTCTGCTTCCTGTGGGTAGATGTTGACGCCGCCAGAAATAATCATGAATGACTTGCGGTCGGTTAGAAACAAGTAACCTTCGTCATCCACGTAACCGATATCACCGAGTGTAGACCAGCCGTTCTCACTATAGGACCCTTTGGTCTTCTCCTCATCGTTTAAGTAAACGAATTGGCCTCCGCCTTCAAAGTAAACACCGCCAGTCTCGCCGGTGCTGACTTCTTGCCCCTCGTCATCGAGAATGTGGAGCGTGCAGCCAGGGCTTGCTTGACCCACAGAGCCTGGATGTTTGAGCCAATCTTCTGATGTGATGAACGTGGATCCATTGCCTTCCGTCCCTGCGTAGTATTCGTAGATGATGGGCCCCCACCACTCGATCATTTGATGTTTGATCGTGATCGGGCAGGGTGCCGCGGCATGGACGGCGTAGCGGTGATGTTGCCCCTTGAGTTGTGCTTTTTGTTCTTCTGGTAGCTTTAGCATCCGGACGAACATGGTCGGGACCCACTGGCTGTGCGTGATCTGAAAACGATCGATGTGCTCAAGGGCGAGCGCCTCGTTGAACTGCTCCATCACGACCAATTTGCCGCCAAATCGGAGGACATTCATTGTGAAACCAAGCGGCGCCGCGTGGTAGAGCGGTGCTGGCGACAAATAAATCGTGCTCTCATCGAACTCATACCGCGTCTGGGCGCTCATAAAATAGGGAATCGGATCCCCAAACGCCTCAGGTGGCAATGGCTTTTTGACGCCCTTCGGGCGGCCGGTAGTGCCTGAGCTATATAGCAGGCTTTGACCACACGACTCATCGTCGATGCGATCGGTCGGGAATTTCTTCAGAGCGTCCAACAAGGACGCGGCGTGGGTTGATGACCCGTCGAGCATGTAGCAGGCTGGTGAATGACTGAGGTGGGGCGCGAGCGCTTCAAACTGGTCTTGTAAATGTGCGGAGGTGATTACCACTTTTGCACCACAGTCATTCACAATGTACTCCACTTCAGCGGGTTGCAATCGATAGCTGATCGCCGTGAAGTAAAGGCCAGCTCGAAATGCACCCCAGCAGATCGCTAGAAAGTAGGGATGATTCTCGATGCAAAGCGCGATGCCATCGCCTCGAGCCAGTCCGTGACTACGACACAAATGCGCGAATTGGTTTGAAAAGGCTTCAAGTTCGCCGTAGGTGATCTGCTGTTGGCTGCCCGCCATCTCGATCGCAATGCGGTTGGGGTCATAATGACCAGGGTACATAGCGTGTCTCCTCGCGTTCTAGCGTGGGCCAAGGGGTTGAGCGGCTCGGGCAAACAGTGCCGAACACCGCCAACTTCTAGCCTCTTTGAGCCTCTTTTCTGGAATCAAGTCTCAATGCCTTTGATGAAGGCGGGTCTGGCTTCAAGTCGGGCAATATAAGCCTTCAAATTGGCGTAGTCGTCGGGTACACACCCCAATCGATTTGACATAAAAACCGCGTGGCCAAGCATGATGTCAGCGCCAGAAAAGGACCCTGCAAAGTAATCAACATTCGCCAGGCGTTCATCAACGGGCGCAAGGGCACGGGTCAAAAGCTTTTGGGCTTGGCCCAAAGCCTCTGCATTTTGCCTTTCGGGCGGCAGTAAGAGGGTTTGCACCACGATCGTGTTCACTGGGGGCATCACCATACCCTCGCAGTAATGGAGCCATTGCAGATAAGCGGGGTATTCTGCACTGTCTTTGCTCGGCTTGAGCGCGCCATCGCTGTGTCGCTCAATGAGATATTCCACAATCGCTCCCGATTCCCACAGGGTGATGTCGCCATCCTCGAGAACCGGTACACGACCCAGCGGGTGTCTTGCGCGGTGCGCGTCAGACTTCAAATCCTCAGGGTGAAACCGCATCGCATTGAGTTCATAAGGTAGCCCAAGCTCTTCAAGGAGCCAGACGATCCGGCCGGCTCGGGAATTGGGTGCATGATGAAGTTTTAGCATAAGTGTCTTCCTCCGATGGCGCCCCAGTGTATCAGCTCACTTTGTTCCAACAAGTCGTCGCTCGAATGTGGCAGCTAACCCAGGATCCGCGAGGAACGAGGTTCTTGGGAGACTCATCGACCCGAGCGTATTCGCATCCGCGTTTGCCCACTCGGGGGTCAGTGAAGGATTGGGCAAGGTCGTGATCAAGATAAGCACCAGCGCTATCGCTGAGTCATTTGAGTGCGCCATTTCGGTGCACAGAGCAGTGGGCGCAAGCATTTAGTGCATCAAGGGCATGGGTTTGTGGTGAGTTTGACGCGTGTCTGCCGAAAAAAAGCGGAAATTTAAGCGCTTTACAAAGTTGGCCCGCCCATTGCTTTAACGCAAGCGAGGTCACAGCACAGTCATAACTGCCGTGCTTTGTCCGTTCGATAAAGCTCGGGGTCGGCCCCAAAACACTTGGAGAATAAACATGCACACTTTGAAACGATTAATGACCGTCATGCTGATTGCCAGCGCCGGGCTCTCAGCCACACAAGCCAATGCTGATGTGTCTTACAACATCGGCTATGCGAGTGAATATTACTTTCGGGGCATTTTGCAGAAAGAATCCAGCGGTAGCGCGGGGATCGACTTCGAGCAAGGCGGTCTTTACTTGGGGACGTGGGCGGCTGATGTCGGCGATGGCTTAGAGGTTGACCTGTATGGCGGATACGGCATCGAGACCGAATCAGGGTTTAGCGCCAGCGTGGGTTTCACGGGTTACTACTACACAGGGGACTTCGATGACACGTATGAGGAAATTAACCTAGGTGTGGGTTACGGGATGGTTAGCCTAGGCTACTCAGTCGGCGAATGGGATGGTTTTGGCAATCCTGCGGACTACAGTTTTCTGGAAGCAACGGTCGAAACCGAAGTGGGGATCTATGCGAAGTATGGAAGCTTCGGGAAAGATGCTGACGGCGACTACATCGAACTCGGGTATGGCACGACCATCTCAGACATCGACCTGGGCGTCTTTTTTGTCTTCTCGGACGACCTCGGTGATCAAGCGGATGGTGAGAGCC
>JALRJG010000161.1 GCA_023261215.1 Pseudomonadales bacterium
GTTGTCTGAAACTTTTGGTCCCAACGCAAGTTTTTCGTCTCGCCGGGATGGATATCAGGGATCGCCCAGTTGCCATGACCAATCGCTTCACCTTCGACCATCAACGTCCAGCGACACACAAGATGGCTGAGATTCAAAAAGGTGAACTTGTTCGTCACGCGTAGACCTCGTGGCGCAAGGTCAGTGTGCACAGGCTGAAGCACTTTTTTTAGTTCGAGCAGTGAAGAGTGAGGCGACCGATCTGGCCAGCAAAGGCCATCGCAGACGAAATTCAGATCGTGGATGTCTTCGCCAAAATCGCCCCCATAAGCCCAATAAGGAATCCCGTTGGCAGTGGCTAAAAGACCGTGATCAAGCCACTCCCAGACAAAACCACCCTGCAGGCCATGGTGACGTTCAATGGCTTCCCAGTATTCCTTGAGGTTGCCGCCGCTATTGCCCATGGCATGCGCATACTCGCACATGATGAGCGGGCGAGGATCGGCGCTCTTTGTCGCGTGCTCAATGATGTCGGCAACACTTGGATACATGGGGCAAACAAGGTCTGTGCCTAGGGCGTTGCCATCCCAATCTCGGCCAATGCCTTGCTCACAGATGGCGCTTTCATTGTGAATCGGTCGAGAGGGATCATAGGTCCTTACCCAACTGGCCATGGCGGCTTCGTTCGCACCGTATCCCGTTTCATTGCCCATACTCCAGGCGATCACGCAAGGGTGATTCTTGTCCCGCTCAACCATTCTCGAGACCCGAGAGACAAAGGCGGGAGCCCAGGCAGCGTGTCGACCTAATTGTGCGTAATGGTGATGCGCTTCAAGGTTGGTCTCATCGATGACGTAAAAACCATATTCATCGCACAACTCATAAAACCGTGATGAGTTGGGATAGTGGCTGGTTCTGATGGCGTTAATGTTGTGTTGCTTCATGGTGTCGAGATCGAGTCGGATCAATGCTTCGTCGATGATCTTCCCCTGGGTGGGCGAGTGATCGTGGCGATTAACACCCTTAATCAGCGGGGCTTTACCATTCACGCGGAGTTCACGCTCGACGATCTCGATACGGCGGAATCCGATGGCAAGGCGAACGCATTCCAGCACCTGATCGCGTTCATCGTGGAGGGTCACAAGTAGCTGATAGAGGTTAGGAGTTTCTGCGGTCCAGGCATCGACTTCACCGAGTTCGCCCGTGAGCTCAATTTGCGCGCCCCGCCCCGTGACGGGCGCAAATTGCTGTTTTTCGACCGATGCCGTCGGCGGTTTACGAAACAGTGCGCGCCCACGCGTGTTCAGCACTTGTAAGGTGCAGCGGTGATGGAGTGCGGCGCGGTCTTCGGCGTCGAGCGTCACCGTGACGCCGAGCGCTCCCTTGCCGCTTTTAGGGTCAAAATCCGGTCGTGCAAAGACGTCTCGGATATAAACGTTGGGCCGCCGCTGGATCGTAACTGGGCGGTGAATGCCCCCATGCCACCACTGATCCTGGTCCTCGATATAACTGCTGTCACTGAACCGAAGGACCTTGAGTGCGAGAAGATTTTCACCTTGCCTAACGTGGTCGGTGAGCTCGAATGTGGCGGGCAATCGAGCATCTTTGTTCAAGCCGATCCAGTGGCCGTTGATGGCAATCTCGAACCCATTCTCGACGCCTTCGAGACAAATCAACGTGCGACCGTCAAATGCCTGGCCGTTGAATCGGCAATGGTAAATGCCGGTTGGATTCTTTTTTGGCATTGTCGGTGGTTCGTGGCGAAAGGGCATTCGCACGTTGGTATAGATGGGTTGATCGCTGACCCGATCATCCATGGTCCAAAGATGAGGCACCTTGACGCTGAGGGCGTCTTCCAGCGTCGCTTCGGGGTCGAACCAGTAGCTGGGCACTTGGTCCGGATGATCGAAGAGGGCGAAAGTCCATACGCCTTCAAGCGGCGCCGTGATCTCGCGCTCTTGGTTCCCTGCCGATTTCTCATTCTCATAGACACGCAGATGAGCGCCCATGGGTGAACGGCCAATGCCGATGACTTCCGGATTTTCCCAAAGCGGGTGTCGCATGGTGCTCAACTTCACGAACTCAGTTCGAGAGAGATTAATCTAGATCGCGATACTGCGGTATCCGAAAGAGCACGGAGATCAGAACGATGAGTCCAGCGGCAGAGAGTCCCACTGCCCACTGGGGGCCAAAGGTATCGGCAAAAAGGCTGATGGGGTAAATGCTCACTGAAAGCAGTGCCATTTCAAGCATGTAAATGCTCATAACGCGTCCTCTAAACGCATCGTCAACATAAGACTGGATCAGTACGTTCGAAAGAGACATTCGAGAAGCCTGACCAAAACCCACCACCGTCAGGAGGGCGACGGAAAGCCAGTAGTGGGTGGACCAAGCGAAGCCCAGGAGGCTGATGCCCATGAGGAGCGCGCCTATCAAGAGCATGCGCGCACGGCGGCGATTGCCAAATGAGGCGACGTAGAGGGAACCAAGCAACGAGCCGATCCCTGAAAGTGAAATCAAGAGCCCAAGGTCGTCAGGTCCTGCTTTCAAAACATCCTTAGCAAAACCTGGTAGCAACATGAAGTAGGTCAGGCTGAAGAACACCATCAGGAAATTGCAACCAAGTAGCATCGCGATGATGGGCGTTCGCAGGACGTAGCGAAATCCAGACGACAGGTCCTCTAACATCGAGCCGCTGACCTCGTCATCGAACGCTCTATCCTCGACGCGAATAAACACGATGAGTACCGCAGCCCAAAGGTAGAGGCCTGCCATGGTGAGGTAGACCCACTTCGCGGGGTCAATGTTGCCATCGCCGCCGCCCAGCGCGGCCACCATCCCGCCGGCGAGGCCAGGTAGCAAGAGGCGCGCAGTATTCATGCCCGAGGTGCTGAGCGCGATGGCGTTTGTCAGCCGGTCTAATCCCACAACGTCTTTGGTGAACGCTTGCCTTGCTGGCATCATGGCGTTCATGACCAGGCCCTGAAGGATCGATGAGATCAGCAAGTGCTCAAACTGAAGTTGATCCTCAAAAATCAACCAAGCGATGCCGAGCGTAATCAATGCATTGGCGAAACCGCTGATTTGGAGAACGACTTTTTTTTGCTTGACCCGGTCGGCGACCACCCCGCCGATGGGAGCCGCAAACAGACCGACCACGCCACCCGCCGCGGTCATCCAACCTAGCTTTTCGTAGGATCCGGTGATTTCGAAGACGAGCCAGCCCCGAATGAACATCTGGATGTTCATCGCTGCAAAGTTTCCACACAGCGCTGCAAAGAACCAACGGTAGTTAACTAACTCGAAGGCGGCGAAGGTGCCGCGCCACTTGGAGATGGGGGCAGAGGCACCTTCAGAAAATTCGCTCATCGCGCGACTATATCAGCGTCGCCTCGCGGTGAACATCTCAGGCAGTGAGGTGACCGATCTCAAGTGCCCAGTGAATCTTGCGCGGTTTCGTTAACGCCGGCTATTTTCAATTGCAGCAAGCGCTGACTTAGCGGCCTCAGTGGGCAGTAGCGCCATCGACTCATTGAGATCAGCTTCGGCCTCAGACCAGCGCTTTAGCGATTGGTGGGCGATGCCTCGGCCGAGATAATCCTTGAAGTATCCGGGTGTTCCACCCGCCTTAATAGCCTCTGAATAGTGTTCTATGGCGGCGTCCCAGCGTTTGGCTTTAACGGCAATGTCCCCTAATAAAGAGTGTGCCTTGGGCAGTGAGGGCGCGAGCTCCAGTGCTTGCTCGGCCAAGGCCTTGGCTTCACCCATGGCTTCTGCTCGGAAGCGTTGATTGGCTTGATCGAGGCGCTCGTAAGCCTTCGATTGTTTTGAAAGGGGAGCCAAGGCGGCTTGATAGGTCTCAAACCCGAGCGACAATGTTTGACCCTCTGGATTTAAGCGCTTGGCACGATCACGATTGCGCGCGACCCGTTCTTCTGACGGAGGATGGCTCGCGAACAAACCAGAGACCCAATCCGACGATCGCCCGGCTGACAGCGCCACAAAGGTCTCTTGCAGCGTGACGGCAGCTTCAGGGTCATAGCCCGCTCTCACCATATAAACCATCCCGTACGCATCAGATTCAAGTTCCGCCTCTCTACCGTAGGATTGGAGCAGAATCTGCGAGCCGAGCCGAGCCCCGTCTTGCACCACACCCGAGTAGCTCGAATTTCCCGATTCGAGGGCAGCACCGGCGACAGATAGAACGCCCTCCACGAACAAACCGCGTTCGATGGATTTTGCGCTGTGCCGCGCCGCTGCATGAACAATCTCATGACTCAAGACCGCCGCAAGCTCTGCCTCTGAATTCAATCGAACAAGTAATCCGCGGTTGATACCGATCTTTCCCCCAGGCAACGCCCA
>JALRJG010000162.1 GCA_023261215.1 Pseudomonadales bacterium
GTGAGTGGCAATCACGGTGCCAGCATCCACCACCGTATACCCCATAGCACCTGCCTCCTCACGCTGGGTCGGTTCTATCCAGACCGTATCAAGCCCGAAGGTCGGATCCTTAGCTGCGATCCCTGAGAGTTCGCCAAACACCTGCCCGGGGTCGATCGCCATTTCTTTACCTGGGTAAATGACGCCTCGCCCTACGGGGACCCCCATGACCAAAATCTGATAGTGATTAGGGTCAAGATCGAGGTTGTCACGGATATGGACGGACTGGAGCAAGAAACCAAGATCTTGCGAGATTTTCTTGCGAACACTACGAATCCGACCCAAGAGCTCCCCACCCTGATTTTTGTCCACCAGAGAAATCAGGCGATAGCCAACTTCCAGCGCGATCATGTCCAGCGCTGGGACGTCGCTCCAATTGAGCTCTTCGACGTCTGCCGTCGGTGCAGGCAACTTTTCGAGTTCGGCCTGCGCTTCGCTCTCGCTTGCTGCCGCTGTTTTGTTTGCCACCCAATACCCAGCGCCAGCCATCGCCGCAGCAAGCGCGAGGAACACGGCATTCGGCATGCCAGGCACTAGTCCCAGGCTGCCAATCACCGCCGCCGCGATAAACAAGGGTCGTGGCGAGCTAAACAGCTGCGATAAGATCTGATCGTTCATTTCCGCGCTGTCTGAGATTCGAGTGACCACAATCGCCGTGGCCGTCGAGAGCAGGAGCGATGGAATTTGGGCAACCAAGCCATCCCCGATCGTCAACAGGATGTAGTTTTCAGCCGCCACACTCAGCGACAAATTGTGCTGAGCCATCCCGACGATCAGTCCACCGATGATATTGATGAATAGAATCAAAATACCGGCGATGGCGTCCCCACGAACAAACTTGCTGGCACCATCCATTGACCCGTAAAAATCCGCTTCTCGGGCGATGTCAGCTCGGCGCTGACGCGCCTCATCCTGAGAAATCACCCCGGCATTCATGTCGGCATCAATCGCCATTTGCTTACCGGGCATGGCATCCAACGTAAAACGTGCCGAAACCTCAGAGACCCGGCCCGCACCTTTGGTGACCACAACAAAATTGATGATGACCAATATTGCAAAGACCACGAGGCCCACGGTGTAGTTACCGCCCACCACAAAATCGCCAAATGCTTGAATGACCTTACCGGCCGCATCGGTTCCTGTATGGCCCTCGAGCAAGACGACTCGCGTCGAAGCAAGGTTAAGGGCAAGGCGCAGCAACGTTGCAATCAACAGAATCGTCGGGAACACCGCAAAATCCAGCGGTCGCAAGCTATAGACCGCCGCCAACAGCACGACCAGTGACAGAGCGATGTTGAACGTAAACAGTAAATCCAGCGCCAGCGGCGGTAGCGGCAACACCATCATCGCGAGCAGCGTGATGATCAAAATCGGCGTGCCGATGCCAATGGCTTTCATGAAATTCGGTGCATCAGCACCTTGCATCACTGCGGCAGTATTCGTACTCATGTCCATTCACCTTGAAATTTCTGAGGGACATCAAAATATTTCGGTCGAACAGGCTTAGATTGCGCGACCGGTGAGAGATGCTTCAATTGATAGATATAGGCCAAGACTTGCGCGACTGCTTTATAGAGATCGCCTGGGATCTCCTGCCCCACTTTGACCATAAAGTAGAGTGCTCGCGCCAGCGGCGGTGCCTCAAAAATCGGCACTTCGTGCGCTTCGGCGACTTCCCTGATTCTCGCCGCAACAAAGTCCTGTCCTTTGGCAACGACACGAGGCGCACCCCAACCGTTTTGCTCATAGGACAGCGCCACAGCGTAATGCGTTGGGTTGGTGATGATGACATCGGCCTTTGGCACCGCATCCATCATTCGCTGCTCAGCCATTTGCCGCTGCAGACGACGCAGCTGGCTTTTCACTTCTGGGCGGCCTTCGCTGTCTTTCATCTCGTCCTTTACTTCTTGACGAGTCATCATCAACTGATCTTTGTACTGCCATAACTGGTAGGGCACATCGATCGCGGCAACCAAAATCAGCACCGCACTGAAGCCGATGAAAGACCACATCAGCAGGTCACCCATGTGGGAAAGCGCCACCACAAAGGACTGAAGACCAAGGGAAACCAGCTCATTAACCGAGTAGTAAATGATGGTGACTGCGACTGCGCCCACGAGCAAAAACTTACAAATCGCCTTGATAAGCTCAACAAGACTTTGCAGACCAAACATTCGCTTCAGCCCTTTCAACGGGTCGAGCTTTTCGAACTTGGGCGTGAGTGAATCCACGCTGAAATTCAATCCGCCCATGGCTGCAGGGCCCAGGAACGCTGACGCCAAAAAGAGGCACATAATCGGAATGACCGCAGCAATCCCCAACTGAACCAGCTGAGAGATGGCGATATAAACTGAGTCCACCGAGTTGAGCGTCTTTGGGTTAAACCCCAGACCTGACGTCATCAGAGTGGTCAAATCACCCATTAGGCTATGACCGAGGAAAACGAGACCCACGGCGGCGGCCACCAAGGACAGCAGCGTGTTGAGCTCTCGTGAGCGAGGCACCTGCCCTTTATCGCGCGCCTCTTTAAGGCGGCGCTCAGTAGGTTCCTCTGTTTTTTGTTGCGAGGTATCTTCAGCCATGCATCACCCGAAAAGACCCAACATCTGAACAAAGGACCGCTCGAGAAGATCTGAAAATCTCGGCAAGAAAACGGGCAGGCTCAGCATCATCATGATGAAGCCCGCGAGTATGGTGACTGGGAACCCCACCGCGAAGATGTTGAGCTGCGGTGCCGCTCGGGTCATCACGCCAAACGCGAGGTTGACGAGCAAAATTGCGGCCACGGCCGGTAACGCGATCAGCAATGCGCCTTGGAAAGTCTCACTGATCCAGAGCACGGTCTGCATCGGCAAGTTCTCTGGAATCGTGGCCACACCCACAGGGAATAGAAAGAAGCTTTCGACGATCGTCTCGATGAGAATGAGATGCCCGTTCAGCGCGAGGAAAACCAGCGTTGCCAGGATCAAGAAGTACTGGCTGACCACCGGCACTTGAACCCCGTTTTGCGGGTCCACCGCGGCGGCAAAGCCAAGCCCCATACTGGTGGCCATGGTCTGACCGGCCACCACAATGGCGCCGAAAACCATTTGCAAAATGAACCCCATCGCCACACCCACCACGACTTGGGTTGCCGTAATCAGCATGCCCTCACCCGACAACGCCTGAATCGCGGGCGACGCCGGAATCAGCGGGGTGATAATCCATGCAATTAAGAGCGCGGCCAACACACGGTACTGCACTGGCAGACTTCGAGCGCCCAGAATCGGCGCGGCCGCGAACATGGCACCAATTCGCACAAACGGCCAGAAGACCGAGTTCACCATGGCCAGAATTTGATCGAGGGTGACCGTCATCGTTAGCCCACCAGGGTCGGAATTTGCTGAAATAGCTCGGTGGTGAATTCAACAATGGAGCGAAGCATCCAAGGCCCACCGATCACCAAGGCGATGGCCAATGCCGCGAGCTTCGGGATAAAGCTCAGCGTCATCTCTTGGATTTGCGTGGCCGCTTGAAAGATACCAATCAGTAAACCCACCGCCAGCGCCGCAATAAGCAGTGGTCCAGCCAGTAGCGCCACCATCAGGAGCGTTTGTTGCCCCAATTCCATCACCACTTCAGGTGTCATCATTTGCTGGTCCTCTCATCGCTTCGTTTGGTCGTGATTTCACGACGCTCGCAGCCCACCCACTGAGCCGCTCTATCCTTCTCTCGCGCTGCCCCAGAGGGCGGCGCTTGATCGATCACCTCTTCTTCTACCCGCCAACGCTTCGATCGAGCGTTTGGGCTGAGCTTTTAAAAGGCCTGATAAACCACAGCCTTTGTTGCTTGTCCGGGAGGCACGGACCCCACCTGCTTCGAATCGCCTGCAGACCCTCGGTTTCGCTCCAAAGCGCCCTGCTGATCTGCGAGCCTCAAGCTCACTCGATGACGCAGTGACCCAAAGTGGAACTGCCGAGCGCCAGAGTCTCTAAGCGAAGAAGCTCGCGGTCACCGTGCCCACCACCAATGACCACCCATCCACCAAAACAAACAACATGATCTTGAAGGGCAGTGAGATCAGCATCGGTGACAGCATCATCATCCCCATAGACATGAGCACGCTGGCCACCACAAGATCGATCACCAAGAAAGGAATAAAAATCAGGAAGCCGATCTGGAACGCGGTTTTGAGTTCGCTCGTGACAAAGGACGGCATCAATACCGAAAGCGGGATGTCGTCTTGAGAGGCATAGCCGCCACTGCCGGCCATCGAGGTAAACATCAAAAGGT
>JALRJG010000163.1 GCA_023261215.1 Pseudomonadales bacterium
CGTGCAAACGATGCGCTTGCGTTATGGCCAGAGAATGGCACGGCTCGCTGCCGCCTTGGCGGACCAATGTGGAGATAGGATCTCCGCTCGCCTTCCTGCAGGCGGGTTTTACCTTTGGGTCAAGTTGGCTTGCGATCACGCTGAAGTCTGGCGCGCAGCCTACGAGGAAGGCTTACACGTCATTCCCGGCCGAAATTTTTGCCCCCCTCACCCTGAGGGATCCTCCCCCGGCGACTATCTTCGCTTAGCCTACCCCTACACTCCGATCGATCAATTTGAGGAGGCCGCGAGTCGTCTTGCGGCTGCAATCAGTCGGGTCATGTAATGAGGCCTAGACTGAGCCAGGGAACGTAGGTAATCAGCGCCAAGGCAAAGAGTAACACCAGCATAAAGGGCAAGGTCGCCCGATAAAGTTCGGTAATCGAGCGATTGAATCTGTAGCTTGCGATAAACAGGTTCATTCCCACGGGCGGCGTGAAATAGCCAATCTGCATATTCGCCAGAAATATGATCCCCAAATGCACCGGATGCACACCAAACTGCATCGCCATGGGCACAATTAAGGGAATCATAATGATCAATGCTGAAAAGATGTCCAAGATCGCGCCGAGCGCGAGCAAAATAACATTCAACAACAGCAAAAATGTCAACGGGCTCGAGATGTAAGCACTGACCCACTCAAAGAGTGTCTGAGGGACCTCAGCATCCACCAGGAAGTTGGTAAACGCCAGCGAAACGGCCAAAATCAGGAGGATCCCACCAACCATCACCATGGCATCACGAATGATGCCGCCGAGGGCCCGTACCTTAATTTCGCGCATCAACACCACCTCCACGATCACCGCATAAGCCGCCGTGATCGCGGCCGCCTCGGAGACCGCGAAGAACCCGGAATAGATGCCACCGAGGACCACAAAAGGCAAAGGCAGTTCGTAGCGCATGGCCCAAACCGCGGCACGAATACTGCCGCCCCGCTCAGCAACGCTTGCCCCTTTTTGTGACCACACGGTGTAGGCCATGAGAAGTCCGATCATCAAGATGGCAGGCAACAGACCGGCAATGAAGAGTTCTTGAAGCGTAAAGGTCACGGGTAAATCCATTTGCTGAACCAACACCCCGTACAAAATAAGCGGCAGCGACGGTGCGATGAGGAGGCCCAAACTCCCGGAGGTGGTCACTAGTCCCAGACTAAAACGATCATCGTAGCCACCGGCCGTCAGTGCAGGGAGTAGCAAGGCGCCCAAAGCCACAATGGTCACCCCGGAGGCACCGGTAAATGCGGTAAACAGCGCGCAGGTCACATAGGCGATCAACGCAAGACCACCAGGCAACCTGCCAAGCAGCGCGTCGGTGAGCGCCACTAAGCGACTCGACATGCCTGATTCCGCCAGGAGGTAGCCAGAAAAGGTGAATAAGGGGAGCGCCATTAGCATCGGCGTCTCGACGAGACGATACATCTCAATCGCGACCACCGTCGGCGGGATATCTGAGACGTAAAATCCGAGGAAAGCCGCCGCGGCAATGACAATGAAGAGCGGCGTCCCTAAAAACGTGACGACGGTGAGACCCAGCGCGCCGAAACTACCCATGTCTCACCTCTGAGACCGGAAACATCACCTGGATCCCAAACCGAATAGCCATCACGCCAAAAGCCAAGGGGAGAATGAGTTGGCAAAGCCAAATCGGCACCGAGCCGAAAGCCATCAAACCATCCATTCGCTCAAAAGCCACCAGTTCGGACCCCGCATAGGCACCGAGTCCACAAATCAAGCATGAAAATAGAGACAGCGCACGCGCCAAGGCGCCCGCAATCACAGTGGGCAACCATCGCATTAGGAGATCGATGCGAATGTGCTTTGCCTCCCTCGCCCCAATCATCGCACCTTGCAATGCGAGCCACAGCACCTGGATTTTGAGCAGCGATTCCAACCACAGAAACCCCATATCGAACCCGTTGCGCAATACGATTTGGAGTAGCGCGAGTCCCAGTGCGGCGCTGAACATGGCAATCAGTGCCGCATCCTCGAACCGGTGGAGCACCTGCAACGTCTTTCGAATTGGGTTGACCCAAAGTGCGGTCAAGTCGATCTCACTCCCGGGCCGCTTCGAGCGCGCGTTGAAACGCATCCAGCTGAGGTCGCGTGATCTCTCCAGCAGCGAGCATTTGCTCGACCGCCGTGTCCGCCACAATCTCCCACGCATCTAACTCGCTCTCATTCGGCGTAACCCTGCGAATACCACCAGCCACGAGCGCTTCGAACGCCTTTTCATTATCTGAACGATTCTCGCGATCAATGCGACGCATCAACGGCTCAAGGTGTTTCCGAACGATTAATTGATCCGCCTCATCCAGCCCACTCAGCACCTTAGGATCGAGCGCAAAGACCGAATAAATGTACATCAGCGGCAAGTCCATGACATGGGTTACGTGGTTATGCCATTGCAGGGCTATCGCAACCAGGGGCGGCACGGCCACGGCATCCACCAACCCGGTTTGGAGCGCCGCCAGCACATCGGTGATGTTCAGAGGCACGGGGCTCACTTTGAACAATTTGACCAGTTGTTCGCCGAGAGGGTCCCCCTCTGGCACCCAAACTTTTAAATTGGTGAGATCCTCTGGATTGGAAATAGGTCTCTTTGACATCAAATAGGCAAAGCCTGTCTCAATCAGCGGCAACACGGTCATCCCACCGTCGCTGATGCCATCAATGATCCCTTGATCCATGGCCTGTCGCACTTGGTCAACCTCGGCGAAGGAGTCGAACTGCAAAGGCATATTGTAAATTTGGAGATCGGTGTAAAAGCGAATGAGGGTCCCCGCGGCTAATGCGCCGCCATGTAACTGGCCGATGCGCATTTTACGAACAACGGTAAAGTCATCGCCCTGGACACCACCCGGATAAAGCTTGAACTTCACCCGCCCCTCGGTCTCCTCGTCGATGGTTTTGAATGATTGCCGCAGAGTTTTAATCCATCCCAGGCCATCTGGCGCAATCGTGGCGATTTTGTAAGTTTTTGCATGGATCGTTTGGCTCTGGAGGGACAGGCAGAACAATGCGAGCAGTCCCCAACGCCAACTTCTGAACTCACTCAGCATGGTCAATCTATCCTTAAAAGTATTCGTCCGATTCTGCCAGCAACGCTCTCGCGAGCTTCTGCGCGACCACATTAATCAATGTTAAGTCGGGCGCGACAGGGTCAGCCTCGATCACTTCATTCAACAAGCGATCATGAAGCGCTTGGTCGAACATGAGCTTCGCATACTGCTCTGCGTAAATCACTTTCGCCATCAAAAACTGTCCTTTGGAGTAGGCAATCGCACGCTCAAAGTGTTCCTTGCCTTTTGCTGGGCGCCCACCCAGGCTAGCGGGCAGAATCGTTTCTAGCCCTCCCATATAAAGTTGGGCTGCGCCATCTGACCAAGACGGGTCGATCGCCAGCACGCGTTCAAGAATCGCTTTGACCCGTCCCAACTGACCCAAGGCCATCATGTCGCTGCTGTGCGCCTGAATGTACCCCGTCCAGGCAACCCCAAGTTGATAAGCCGCCTCGATCGAGCGTGGGTCGATTTGTTCAATTTGAGCTTCAAACGCTGAGAAGCTCAGCGCTTCAAGGTTACACAACGACGCCGACGCTAGACATGCGCCGCGTTTGGCATAAGTAAACGCTTTCTCTGACAAGATCACCGCACGGTCGGGTTCCACTAGCGAAGAAAATGCGCCGTTTAATTGGCTCGCCGCAAGGTAAAGCGAGGGGTTTGCCTCGCCGTCCACGAGAAAACTATCGATGAGAATCAGGTAAGCGGGAATGGCTTCTCTGACGGTCTCAATATCTTTCGAGTTCAAGATCGCATTTGAAAGATTATCGGCGAGGCCAGAAGTCACGGACCCCACCAGCGATGCGCACCCACTCAGCGCCAGGGACAACGTCAAAAAGGACAAGATAGCGAGCTGCCTTAAGTTCTTGTTCATAAGCTCACCGTGTTTTGATTCAATCGAGGCCGCACGTCTGGATTGCTTCTATCTCATAGGGCGCCCAGATTCTATGAAGTATTGATTCAAACTTCATCTCGAACGTGATGACGCTCATTCAGGGTGATCACCGACTTTTCGCCCGAGCTCGCGGCTCTAAATCGACTGATACTGGTGTAGTAAGGATTGAAAAACATCCGAGGCGTCATGCCAAGGACATGG
>JALRJG010000164.1 GCA_023261215.1 Pseudomonadales bacterium
GCTTGAGAGGCGCCAGGACTTCCGTAACAGACTGTCTGGGGCCAATCTCCCGCGCATTCTACGGACTGTGCGCCCTAGGCGAAAGCCGACATCAAATCGTAACTGCACGAAGTCAGCCATTTCGCCGCACCAAAGAATTCGCAAGAGTCGAGGGCCGCAGTTCGAGCAAGCCCGATCAAAGCGTCTACGTCGCTTCGGTACTGATCAATCGCGGGGTTCCCTCAATATTGATGCTGACCACTGCGACCTGACCAAATGCCTGCCCGAGACGAACGCCTTCTTCTTGATTCAAGCCAAGCACCAAATAGCTCGGCTCGTACCAGTCTCCGTCCTGATCCATACTGTGACCCACAAAATAATTCAGTCTTGCCGCTTCGATCTGACTCAGAAGGCGCATTTGGTCATCCAAATTTTCCTCCTCATCCCGACGCTGACTACCCGGGTTATACGCCGTCAACCAGATAGCCTCTTCGACGCCAAAGCTGAGTAGCAGCAACCCCAACCCCTGATGGGTTTTGTCAATCTCGAAGCGAATCGGAGGGTCATCCTCAATCACGTATTCTGAAGATTGAAAGCGGGCTCGAAGATCTTGATCCATAGTCTGTTCGCTCGTTCACTCTGCTAACGATTGTATGCCACCCCGGACACGTAAAGCTTCCCTCATAACCATTGCCGATTCGTTTGGGCTCTTCTAACCAGTTTGTTACCATCAGCCTTTCCACCGTTCACAAAAGGTCTGACACCTCTAATTTCCATGCACTGTCCAGCCGACCGACTCTAGGTGCCCATTGAGCACTGACGCCTCAAACGCTTCGCTACAGGTTAAATTTGCACGCACAGATCGTGTGCTCTGGTTGTTGGTGCTGAACATCGCGACGTCCGCCTTTTTAATCCATCACCTTGTTACCCAGTATCCGCTGAATCTGCCAACGAATGGACTCACAGTCCTCTTTGAGACTGCGTCGTTCGTGTCCGTCTTTCTCATGTTTGTTGGCGCAACCCTCGTTAAGGTCACGCTGGCGGCACGCTCAACGCTCCTCATGGCACTCTTTACCCTGCAACTGGGAAACCTTCTCGATGCTGCGAATTTATTCTTCCCGAGCGCTAGCGACCTCTACTGGGCGATCGGCGACGCACTCACCTTCTCGGGTGAAATCCTCCTCGCTTTCGTCGTGTTTCAATTTGTGCGACTCACTAATGAACTGGCGAATCTCGACCCGCTGACACGACTTTACAACCGGAGCTATCACATGCGCCGGCTCAGCGAGTTCTTGAAGCAGTCAGCGGCTTCAGGAGATCCGGTCACTGTCATCGCTATTGATCTCGATCATTTCAAACACATCAACGATGTCTACGGTCATGGCTTCGGCGACCAAGTCCTCATTCAGCTGGCAGACACGATCGCGGAATTTCACTCCGAGACAGATCTCATCTCCAGAACGGGGGGCGAAGAGTTCGAAATCGTCGCGCGACGACTCGATGAGCCAGCCGCCGTTCGACTGGCAGAGGCGATTCGTACAAAAATCTCAACGCTGAACTTCGAACAAGGTGCCAAGGTCTCTGCCAGCCTGGGCGTCGCGGTGAGTCATGCGAACGAGGCTTTATCGTCCTTACGCCAACGCGCGGATGCCGCGGCCTATCAAGCCAAGCAAACAGGGAGAAATCGCGTGCAGTTAGCGCCCTGATTTGACGTCTTTCGCGTCAACAACCCGCCCTAAAATTGCCGCTAGAAACTCCGACCCTCACGAACGGCTTCGGGCATCGCGACAACTCAGCCGCGAATGTAGCCTACACGTCACTCGCCTGATCGCAGCGATGCTATCAGCGAGGCATAACTTGGGAAGCCGGTCACCGGTTCTAAATATTGACGCCACATCACGTTGAAGCGCTCGATCACAGCCTCACTGAATTGAAACTCTCCAACTCGACCGGCTCTGACTTTCGCGCTGTCACTGCCCTCTGGCAGCCCCTCTTGTTCGGAATACGCCCGGAGCATCGCGTCATCAAATCGATTTTTATGCTGCTGCATAAACGTAAGCGAACTGTGCTCAAGCGTGATCGCCATAAGTTCGTCGTCCACTGCGATCCCTGCGAACTTCGCGATCTTGCGAATCGTCCCCTCATGGTCGTCTCGCATGTGCTCGTAACAGAGTAACAACACGTTCTCATCGTTTCGATGCGGCCACCAATTCGCAAAGTGCTTGAAATATCGCGCTTCTTTAGTGCCAGCCAGCACAAACACCTCTGGATCCACTGCACCCACCTCAAGGTACCAGCCCTCCATAAATTTAAAGGCTGAATAAGCAGCGTCGAGCGGATCTCGGATGACATTGATGTATCGGGCACCGCCGGGTAACTGATCGTATTCAAGATGACTCTTAAAGCCTCTGGGATCAGCCTTTTGCTCCGCATTAAGGTCAATCGCCAACCGCCCGCCCATCTCGATCCAAGGGACCACCCGAGAGATATCGTCGAAATCCATATCGCCGCGGGTTCGAAGCGTGTGGAAGATTTGCTGAGTCCAAGTGGTACCTGATTTGCCAAAAGGCGAAATGATGACGTCGGTGGGGCGGGGCTTGTAGCTTTTGATGCTGTCAGTGATTTGTTTCAGGTTAAATGTTTTACCCTGAATTTCACTCAATTCCTCAAGACTTCTCGCTCTTCGTTTTTGCGCCACCGTTCACCTCCCGTGCAACCGAGCTCGGAGTATAGGCATTCACGCGCGCCTTGTGGAGGCGCTCGACCTGCCCAAGAGCCGTAAGTGATCCTGAGCGCGAACGCCCTATCTTGAAGGGGGACCCAGAGGCATCGATAGCGGGCCTAATTTGGGCGATTCGGCAGGCGGCAGCGGCGGGTCCACAAGACCAGCGCCCGACACGCAGCTCGATCAAGGACGCCATCGCTCGGACGCACCGGTGGATGCCGTCTGGTCGGTTTTTGAAGAGCGCATTTCGGGGAACCAGGCGCCAAAGTCTCTCGATGAATCAAGTCCCAGCACGACTTTCCTCCAGCACCTATTCAAAGGTCACCTTCACTTGGCGGTTTTGGCTACCACCCGATCAGCCCACATCGTTCGGGAGCGCATAACCAGGAATGCGCCGGCGGCGAGCCCTAATCCCGCCTAAAAGGCATCTGGGTCCCGACGCACAGCGTCGGCGCGGTTCAGGATATCAGTCAACTCGGCCGCAGGAATTCGCTTTAAATTCGAATACATCATGGCCATGCGCTGGTTGTTCCCGAGCGTTGACTGGTGACGGTGCAGAAAGGCCCAATAAAGACTGTTAAAAGGACAGGCATCCTCCGAACTTCTTTCATCGATATTGTAAGTACAGCCCTGACAGTAATCGCTCATCCGCTGGATGTACTTACCCGAGCTGACGTAGGGTTTACTTGCAAGGAAGCCACCATCCGCGTACTGGCTCATCCCCCGGGTATTGGGCATTTCAACCCATTCGATCGCGTCAATAAACACACTCAGGTACCACTCATCGACCGCATCAGGGGCAACACCCAGCAGCAAGGCGAGATTTCCCGTCACCATGAGTCGCTGAATATGGTGCGCATAAGCGTACGCCTTGGTCTGCTTGACCACTTGGGCCACGCATCGCATCTGGGTCTTGCCGGTCCAATAAAAGGCAGGCAAAGGGCGATCATTCGCCAACGCATTCGCTTGCCCATACTCGGGCATCTGGGAGAGATAGATGCCTCTAACGTATTCGCGCCAACCCATCACCTGACGGATAAACCCTTCAACGGAGGCGAGCTCATAGGTAGAGGGATCTCGCTCATAGGCTTTTAGCACCTCCCCAATCAGCCATTGGGGGGTCATCAACTTGCAGTTCAAAGCGAATGAAATCCGCGCGTGATAGAGCGCCCAATCTCGATCCGTCATCGCGTCCTGATAGCGACCGAATAAGGGCAACAGCCGCGCGACAAAATCTTGAACCAACGCTTCGGCTTGAGCCACAGTCACCGGCCAAACGAGATGCGCTTGCGCCGTCCCCCAGGTTTGAATGCCGTGCCTCACCAATCGTTCATCAACTTTCGTTGTATCGTTCTCGAAGAGCAGAGGCTCTGGCGGCGACCAAGCTTTGGGCAACTTCTTGCGGTTTTCCTGATCGAAGTTCCAGCGCTCACCGACCGGATGCCCACCTGCCATCAAAATGCCCGTTTTCTTTCGCATCGATCGATA
>JALRJG010000165.1 GCA_023261215.1 Pseudomonadales bacterium
TCATTCAGCGTCCAAGCCACATAGACCGGGCGCCCTTCGCCGCATCGTTTGGCCGCTCTCGCCGCATTGAACGCCTCATCGGCAGTGGACATGGTCTCGCACATATACAGATCGACAAACGGATTGAGCGTTTGGACCATCGATTCATAAATGGGGACCGATAAGGCGGCATCGGGCACGAGGTCTGGACGATAGCTTTCCGACAGCGGCGGTAAGCTCCCCGCGACCCGAACACCCGCAGTTTGATCCGCCACACTGCGCGCGATCTCACCTGCCAGCTGGCAGTCATCTAAGTAGGCATCTGCCCGGCCTTCCTTACCCAAGTAAGAGGGAATGGTTGAGTAAGTATTCGTGATGATGATCCTTGCGCCGGCATCCACATAGGCTTGGTGGATGCTTCGGACGAGGTCCGGCGCTTCGATCAGTGCTTTCGCTGACCAGAGGCCGTGGTTCGCACCTTCCAAATGCTTTTGAATTTCACCACCCATGCCACCATCTAAAATCGTAACCATACTGTCCTCTTACTGGCCTAGGTGCTGATGCCGAGCTTGGCTATGCACGCTGAGTGACGTCAACGACGCCACCTCATGCATCATCGATTCACGAGGGCTCGGGTTCGCTTCATAACAACCCGTATCCGGCATAGCGGCAACCCAATCCGCCACCAGTTGGATCCCCTCGTCATGTAACAAGCTTCGCCCGAGTTCGGGCATCATGGCACCCGGATCCTCACTTTGCATGCGATACACCAAAATGGAATTCTCGGGGTGCCCGGGCACAATGCCAAATTGTCGACCACCCGTCCCTTGACCTGCTGCAATGGGCGCCTTGCACCACCCCAAACGCACGCGATCCACTGTTTCCCCATTTAAATAAAGCCCCGAGGTATCCGCTGGCCCTGAGGGACTGTGACAATGGCCACAGTTGATATCAAGATAACTCCGAGCACGCGCCTCGAGCGATGCACTTTCATCTTTGTAGTCCACTTGCTGCCACGCAAGATCAGCGCGGAGATCTGTCGTCGCGAGCCAGCCTCGCTGGTTCCAGGCTTCAAGCTGGCGCCCCAACCCGGCAGAGGCTAAATGCTTTTGATGAGGCCCAATGGGCTCGAGGGCTTTCGTACTCTGATTCAAAACATGACAGCCCGCACACTGATTCTGATTGGGCACCTGATAGGCAAACGACGTTTTCTCACCGCCATTCCGTTCAGCTTCGCGACTCACCATGTCCGCAACAAACAAATCACCAGCCGGCATCAACACCGCATCCTGCTGATCGGGCAACCATCGGTAAGGCAATGCCTGCCAGCCTGCGGCTCGTCGCACCAGCAGGCGTGTTTCTATCAGCGCTAAATCCTGGATAGACTGGCCGCGCAAGTCATCGGGAAAATCCGTCTCGAGATGTGAAACGCTCAGGAACGACGGCCCAGCGGCTTGGTTGTCTGCCTTCACATAAAAAAAGGTCTTTGAGATGACCGTCCCAACGGGATAATCGAAACGGCCCGATTCGGTGACCTTTACTTGACCGCCTTCAGGCAAATGGAGGGTTCGAAACTTGAGTGCTTGATCCGAAAAGAGCGGACTCGCAAGCGTGTAGGCCATTGCGTCGGCCGGCGCTTGGATGATGCCCTGATCAACCGCCAAAATGCCCCAGGTGGACAATCGCTCGGGGACGGCATCGGCATATTGAAACCGGGGCAGGCCCGCCTGCCCACAGCCGACCATGAGCGCAAGCACCATGGCAGCCGCCGCGAGCCTGGACGCTCGCTTAAACAACACCTTCATCGGCTCTACTCTAGTGCTAACGTGACAGCCGCGAGGCGTTCATGTTGGCAGAGATAGCGTTCACGCTCGACTCTTGGATTGCCGTATTCGCCTGGGCCGTCCACATTCAAGAGTTCGGTTCCTGGCTCTTGGCTGATGCAAATGTTCCGATCAGGCGCAAGCTCCCCTGCCACTGCAAATTCTGGGTTCAAATAGCCATCCCACACCACATGAGGAAAGGCTCCGGTCAACCCAAACATTGCGGTTTTCAGGACTTTGAGCTCGAGCATGTCCGGCGAGGTGCCGCCGCCCTGATAGCGATTGCCGTGGATGTATATTCGCTCGGGATAGGGGTCGAACCCTTCCGCCGTTTCTCGGCTCACATAGTTCGTGGAAAACACACTGGATATGATGATGTGCGCCGTGTCGTTTTCCGACAGATCGTTATCGAAGATCTCCACGTCATCGTTGGAATTGATCACGATCCCTGACCCCGCAGGCACACCGGCGACCGCGCCACCCGGGAGGGCAAAATTCTCTGTGTTGTTGTTTAGGATCTGGTTGCGGAACACCCGAGTTCGCGCGCCCTCTTGCGGCAAGTTGGGCATATTGAACACCAGGATGCCACCCGTGTTGTTCCGAGCAATGTTATCGAAGACATCCGCATCCACGGTGTTTTCAATCTCAATGCCGGCAACGTTAAATTCCGCGCGCGAGTTGCGGACCACCACATTCTTGGACTGCCCCACGTAGATCCCTGCGTCCGAGGCACCGATGGCGACCACGGAGTCGATCAGCGTGTTCTCTGTTTGCACCGGATAGATGCCGTATGCGCCGTTCTCGGTTTTAGGGCCGCCCGTCCACTCAGTCCGGACGCGACGAATCACCACGTTTTTGGCTTCGTTGATCTTCAACGCATCGCCTTTGGCATCCTCGATGGCCAGGTCCTCGATGACGAAGTCACTGCCCGTAACAAGAAGGCCCTCGGCACCCACGAGCTGACCCTTGAAGTCCAAGATCGTCTCATCCATACCAGCACCACGAATCGTGACACCATCGACGGCGAGCGACAGGCCTCGGCGAAAGGTGTGACGACCGGCAGGAATCTCGATGACATCGCCGGGCTGAGCGGCGATCAATTGGTTCTGTAGCTCGGACTCATAATTTGTGTCCGGCGCTTCTGCGGCGTTCGCAACCCCCGCTGGAACTGAAGCGGTCTCTGATTCGGAGCAAGCCCCTAGCGCGAGGACGCCCACCCAGGCGGTTAAAGTTACGATCCCTTGAAGGACTCTCTTCAATCCCGAGGGGTCAAACTTACTGCTCGACGCCGCTGAAGACGGGTGACTTGGTTTACTCTGCGCGTGTCTCACTTTTGTTCCCCGTCTGTTTCGCATCGGTTGCTCTCTCTTCCGCTTGGGTTCGCTTAATTTCGCTTGGATTATGGCATGTCTTGGTGCGCGACTCAGCGTCTGTGAGCTCGGCCGCGCTCGAAAGTCCCAAGCTTGCCGCTTGCTTCATTTTGGACGCTGGTTGGATTTCTGTACCTGGAACTCTTCTGGACCCGGAACCTTCGCCTTGCGCTAGCACTTGTCCCCTCGATCAAGGCTAGCCTCTAGATTAGTCGCAGCCTTCTTTGTCTCGCGCCCTTCTTGATCTCTGGCAGCCTACTTTGTCTCGCGCACCTTTCGTTGCCTTGGGCTTTTGCAATTTCAGGGAACGCTAGGCCAATAGGTCAGCACATTCCATGACTTCCAACGCATCGAGCGATCGCACCAAAATCACCTCACCCAATGACATCCCACGATCGTTGCCTGCATCTAAGGTGCCGCAGATCGCGATAGGGGTAATCATGGTGATCAGAAGGTTCAGGCGATAATCCTCCAAGCACTGATCAAAGCTGTAGTTCTTCGCCCCCTCGTCAAGCAGGATTTGGTGATAATCCCGCAATGCACTCATTTCTTTGGCGCGGCGCACGGCAGGCTCGCAGCTCTGAGACGCAAAATAGGCAAGATCATGCGGCCCCTTGCCGCCTGTGGTGTTTTGCCAGTCGACGGCCACGATCTCCACCTGCTCACCGCGCTCAGGAAGCAACATGTTGTCGATGCGATAGTCGCCGTGGATCACGGTCTGAGGCCCACTCATGGCGCGTTCAAAAATCTGTACGAATTGATCGCCAATCTTCTCGACCACCTCGGCCAAATTACCGCGAAAATGATGCGGGAACATCTCGATGGTGGGCTTCACGCCAGGGATGAAAATCGCGTCACGCCGAAACTGATTCAGCGCCGGCACATTCTGATATCGCAACCAGTCGAACTGTTCCGTTTTATCCCAATAGCGTCCATGCAGCTGCCCGGCCCTGAAGAAGGCTTGCGCCATCAGCGCTTCATCACAGCCAGCAATCTGAT
>JALRJG010000166.1 GCA_023261215.1 Pseudomonadales bacterium
CCGTTGCCGCCAATAATGCCGACGATGGCGCCCTTGGGTACTGTCATTGAAAGATCACTAATTAACAGTCGATCGTCGAAGGCTTTCGAGACGCCTTCAATTTCCAATACCCGGTCGCCTAGCCGAGGCCCGGGTGGGATATAGATTTCTTGGGTTTCGTTACGCGTCTGAAACTCTTGCGAGTTAAGTTCATCAAACCGTGCAAGTCGCGCTCGGTTTTTGGCTTGTCGCGCTTTAGGCTGAGTTCGCACCCACTCAAGCTCAGCTTTTATCGCCTTTTGACGCGCGGCCTCTTGGCGCTGCTCCACCGCCAGGCGCTTTTCCTTTGCTTCAAGCCAGGTGGAGTAGTTGCCTTCGTAGGGGATACCATGGCCGCGGTCGAGCTCAAGAATCCAACCAGCCGCGTTGTCGAGAAAGTAACGATCGTGCGTGATGGCCACGACAGTTCCGGGGAATTCTTGCAAGTACTGCTCGAGCCAGGCCACGCTTTCTGCATCCAAATGGTTCGTCGGCTCATCGAGGAGCAACATGTCTGGGTTGGCTAGAAGCAGTCGGCAGAGGGCGACGCGTCGGCGCTCACCGCCCGAGAGCGTTGAAACCGCACTGTCATAGGCGGGCAAGCGTAGGGCATCGGCTGCGACATCAATCTTTCGTTGGAGGTCCCAGCCATCAACCGCATCGATCTTAAGCTGCAGCTCACCTTGCCGGTCCATGAGCGCGGTCATCTCATCATCACTTAAGGGTTCAGCAAAACGATCACTAATGGCATTGAATTCATCGATGACGTCTTTGATTTCTCGTACGCCATCCTCAACATTACCGCGCACGTCTTTGGATTCGTCGAGTTCGGGTTCTTGCGCCAAATAGCCAATTTTCAATTCTGGTTGAGGACGGGCCTCGCCTAGATGCTCTTTATCGATGCCGGCCATGATCCGCAGGAGACTCGACTTACCGGAGCCGTTGAGGCCCAGTACGCCAATTTTGGCGCCGGGAAAGAAGGAAAGTGAGATGTCTTTGAGAATCTCGCGGTTGGGGGGTACCACTTTACCAACGCGCGACATCGTGAATACGTATTGGGCCACTTTTCCTCCAGAGTATTGAGTATGCGTTGTGGTGAGACTGCGGGCTGTTTGGCTCAAATGCCGTAGAAAGTCAGTGCTCTTTTAATGTGTCCGGCGCATTAAACCTACGGCGCTATTTTACCCTTAATCATAAGCTTCGTGACGCAAAGCAGTCGTCTTGTCGAAATACGGGGCGCTTTCTCCTCGACTCGGTTGTGTGTCGGTTAAGCAATCTATGTGAAAATACAGCGGTTGCAATTGGCACCAAGCACTCACACCTTTCGGAGTCTTCAATATGCACTGCCCATTTTGTGCGCACAGTGAGACCAAAGTGAATGACTCGCGGTTGGTCGCCGAGGGCTATCAAGTAAGACGCCGTCGTGAGTGTCTTGCCTGCGGGGAGCGATTCACGTCTTTTGAGTCCGCTGAACTGATCATGCCTCGCGTGATTAAGCGCGATGGTGTCCGTGAGCCCTTCAACGAGGAAAAACTCAGATCAGGTCTGATGCGGGCGCTCGAGAAGCGCCCCGTGAGTGCGGAGAAGCTTGAGACTGTGTTGGCGCATATCAAGAGCGAGCTTCGGTCCACGGGTGAGCCAGAAATCAAATCTCGGGATTTAGGTGAAGTGGTGATGACTGAATTAAGGCGACTCGATGAAGTGGCCTATGTGCGTTTTGCTTCCGTGTATCGAAGTTTTCAGGATCTAGAGGAATTCAGGCGAGAAATCGACTCCATGGGCCGAAATAAAGTCCAAAAGAAGAAGCCAGGTACCCGTGCTAAAAAACCTTGATCGACAGTTCCTGGCTCGAGCGTTACGGCTCGCCGAGAAGGGGTTGTTTACAACAGACCCGAATCCACGAGTCGGCTGCGTTTTAGTAAAAGGATCATCCGTTGTCGGTGAAGGCTTTCACGTGAAGGCGGGCGATCCCCATGCCGAAGCCCTAGCGCTTGCGCAAGCTGGCCCTGAAGCGAAAGGCGCAACGGCCTTTGTCACGCTCGAGCCTTGCAGTTATCACGGTCGAACACCGTCGTGTGCCGCGGCACTGATCGAGGCCGGGGTGAAGCGCGTGGTGGCTGCGATGACGGACCCTCATCCTCGAAATAGCGGTCAAGGGTTCGATATGCTTGAGCAGGCAGGCATCGAAGTCGAGCGCGACGCAGATCCAGAGGGCGCCCAACGATTGAACCCAGGGCATGTGAGTTTGCACCAGCGCGGGCGGCCCTATGTTCGGGTTAAGCTCGCGGCCACACTGGATGGTCGCACGTCACTCTTGAATGGTGAAAGCCGATGGATCACGGGTCCTGCGGCACGTCGGGACGTTCAAAAGTGGCGAGCAAGAAGTTCAGCGTTGATCACGGGCATTGGGACGATTCTTTCAGATGACCCGGCGCTGACGGTGAGAGATGCGACTATCGGGCCTCACCTTGATCCGGATTGGTTGATGCGGCCACGACCGGTGTGGGTGCTTGACAGCAAAGGACGCACCCCCTCGGATGCGAAGGTTTGGAATAATCCAAAGACTGAGATTGTCCATGGCGCGACCGCCTCGGCCGAGCGAGGGATCGTCTGCGCACTCGACGAATCTGGCTATGTCGATTTGGGGGCTTTGCTGAAGCGCTGCGCAGCGCGAGAGATGAGTGAAGTGTTGTTCGAATGTGGGCCTACACTCGCTGGCAGCGTAATCAAATCTGGGCTCTGGGATGAATTAATCCTCTATCTTGCACCCAAGTTGATGGGGCCGGGGAAGTCGTTACTTCACTGGCCGGAAATTGATAACATGAGCGCCCTCGCAGAGCATGAGATCGTATCGGTGCGCCAGCTTGGGCCCGATCTGCGTCTGATCATCAAGCCAAAAGGGCTCAATTGAGCCCATGGACGAAGGTGCATAGACGCTGATGTCAAAGCGGTTGAAGCAGATTTTGCAGCCTTAGATTTCAAAAATGAGTCGGAATTCAGTCATGACCAGAGTAATTGAAGGCGATTTAATCGCGACCACGGCATCGATCACCCTTGTGGTCGCGCGATTCAACGAGTTTGTCGTGGACAGCTTGCTGAAAGGCGCGCTGGATGCCTTAAAGCGCCATGGTGTTCAGGAGAAACAAATCACCATCGTAAAAGTCCCGGGGGCTTTTGAGCTCCCACTCGCAGCGCAGAAAGCTGCTGAACAAGATGCGTGTGAGGCAGTCATTGTTCTTGGCGCCGTCATCCGAGGCGGTACGCCGCATTTCGATTACGTGGCGGGTCAAGCTGCCAGCGGTATTGCTCAGGTGGCACTCAATTCGAAAAAGCCGGTCGTTTTTGGCCTCCTGACCACGGATACGATCGAGCAAGCGATCGAGCGATCGGGCACAAAGGCAGGAAATAAGGGCGCTGATGCCGCATTGACAGCCATTGAAATGATCAGCTTGCTCAGAAAAATGGGATGAAGTCTTCTCCCGCAGCTCGTCATCGCGCCCGCCGCTTTGCGCTTCAAGCCCTCTATCAATTGCGATTTAGCGAAGCGCCTGTCAGGCAAATCATTGATGAATTTTTTGAGGATAACGACTTCAAACGGGCAGATGCGGCCTACTTTGCAGAACTTGTCGAGGGCGCGGCTCGCAATCGGACTACGCTCTGGGAAGCCATCGAACCCCTCTTAGATCGCGACTCGGAAGCGATCGATGCAATCGAGCAAGCAACGCTCTTGCTCGGGGCTTTCGAACTCGCCTCGAAGCCCGAGATCCCCTACCGTGTGGTGCTATCGGAGGCCGTCGATTTGGCTGCAGAGTTTGGTGCTGAAGGAGGTCACAAATACGTGAACTCAATCTTGGACCGTCTCGCGAAGCAGTATCGAAGTGTGGAAACCTCTCAGTCGAGGTGATCATGAGCCATTCTGAGTTCGATGTGATCGAAACCTATTTCGCCCATTTGAGTGATTGGGCTGGAGATCATGTTCACATCGGTGTCGGTGATGATTGCGCGCAACTCAAGGTTGGCGAAGGGTTTGAACTGGTCGTTTCCACCGATACCTTTGTTCAGGGCGTTCATTTTCCCGACGGAGCCGAAGCCGAACTCGTGGCAGATCGCACCCTCAACGCGGCAGCGAGTGACCTTGCCGCGATG
>JALRJG010000167.1 GCA_023261215.1 Pseudomonadales bacterium
CAAAGAAAGCCTATGGCCCAGGCCCAGGGTGACAGAAAGAATTTAAGTAGGTGTTCCATCAGCTCATCCATTCACGGTGGCAGGGTTCGTTCTCAACACGAGTCGCAGCTTAAGCGAGTACTGCGATTGGCGCCAAAGCCTTGGATTGCCCTGGCCGACGAAAAATAAAATTAATGAATATCATTAATAAAAGCAAGCTTGGTCAGGGCTTGAATTCTGGACTGGGTGTTTATGGGTGCGAAGGCTTGACGACGGAGCTTTTTAAAGCCGAAGCTATTTTCATGGGCCTCAGATCGCGCGTCCTGCATCCTGAGGAACCAAAACTGCGCGCGAGGTTAATCGACCTGGCGTGATGGCTTAGATGAAGACGCGCCTCTCATTCGCTCGACCAAAAAAGAAGGGGCGCCGGCATTCGCGCCGCGAATTTCAAACTGGAAGATTAAGCGGCATGCCGTGCTGGATGAGCAGGATCTAAGAGCTGTGGTATAAGAATCAAAAATCAAGGAGCCATGCCATGTCTGGGTCACTCGAAACGCTCGATCTCTCCATCAACGATCACATCGCGATCGTTGCGATTAATCGACCCGAAGCCAGAAATGCGCTCAACCGCTTAGCCTATACGGAGCTTGAACAAACGTTCTTGGACCTTCAAAAGAATCAAGACGTGCGCTGCATCATTTTGACGGGCACAGATCCTGCTTTTTGCTCTGGTGACGATGTCAAAGAGTTGATGACAGGGGACGCCAGTGCCTCGCATTCTCGGCTTCGCGCGGTGAGACCGTCCATGACGCCGGCCGCTGCAGCGATTCTGGCGTGTGATCGGCCCATTATTGCTGCGGTTAATGGTGCGGCCGTGGGGTGGGGGATGGACCTTAGCTTGATGGCAGATTTTAGGATTGCCTCAGAACGCGCGCGTTTTGGGGAACTCTTCGTCAAACGAGGACTGGTCTCCGATGTCGGGGGGCTTTGCCGGCTGCCTGCGATCGTAGGCCCGCAGAAAGCGGCTGAATTATTGTTTACCGGTGAACTCATTGATGCTGAGGGGGCGGTCGCCATTGGGCTCGCGATGAAGTCGGTGCCGCATGATGCGTTGATTGAGGAGGCGTTGGTTCTGGCTAAAAAAATTGCCGCCAATCCTCCGCTGGCCGTTCGCTACTTAAAAGAAGGGTTGCGGCGAAGTCAGACGCAAGACATCCATGAGATGGGGAGTTGGATTTCGCAAACGCTCGGCATCTTATTCCAAACCGAGGATCACAAAGAAGGTGTGGCAAGCTTTCTGGAAAAGCGAGAACCCTCATTCAAAGGACGGTGATCGAGCGGTCGAGTCTCGAACCATTGAATAAAAGGCTTCGGGTAGCGCTTCAGTGTGATGCACTGGCTCTCTGGACGAAAGAGCCTTTTATCAGGCCCCAACCCTCGTGCACAGATAGCGATGCAAGATTGGGGAGCGTAGCGCTTGTGGGGAGAATAGAGTACGAAGTTGTTCAGTTTAAGCGGCGGGGAGCCGCGTGCGATCGCTTCGTTGAATCAAGTCACCATTCACGGGTTTAGAGCACAGCATCATGAGTGCCAACCGTTGTCGTAGGAGCGTCGTAGTTTGATGGAGTTGACCCAAACCGTTTTTATTCCGGTCGGACCGCAATTAGTGTGGGAGGCCCTGAATGATCCTGAGATTCTCAAAGCGGCCTTACCTGGCTGCGATCATTTTGCTGAAATTGCAGAACACACCTACGAAATGTCGGTGACAACGCGGATTGGTCCTGTCAAGGCAACTTTTAAAGGTCAGATCCATTTGAGTGATCTCGATCCGCCACATCGTTACACCATCGTAGGTGAGGGCAAAGGCGGCGTCGCCGGCTTCGCCAAGGGGCAGGCTTCGGTGGCGCTTTCCGAAGCAGAAGAGGACGGTATCTTGGGTACGGCCTTGAGCTATGACGTGACCGCGACCGTAGGCGGAAAGATCGCGCAGTTGGGCGGACGTCTGATCCAAGGCGCCGCCAATAAACTTGCGGGAGAATTCTTCGAGCAATTCAGCGCGTCCTTACAAGCATCCTGATTAAAGCAGGATGTTCTTGTTCTTAGCTTGATGCGCTGAATGCTGAGTGCTAAAACCCCACCATCTGCCCTCGTTGCTTTATTGAGAGATTAATTGGCGAGGCATTGGACTTCTAACGCGCGCCGCGCGATCACGAGAGGAGAGTTGAAATGGAAGTAAACCTCAACGTGAACGGTCGAAATCGATCGGTCACTTGCCGAGCGAATGCGACCTTGGTTGACGTCTTGCGAGAGCAGCTCAATCTCACGGGCGCCCACGTGGGCTGCGATACGAGTCAGTGCGGTGCCTGCACGGTGCATCTGAACGGAGACGCGGTGAAGGCGTGTACGATTCTCGCGGCACAGTGCGATGGCCAGGCTATTTTGACCATCGAAGGATTGTCGTCTGCTGATGGTCATCACCCCATGCAGGCTGCGTTCAAAAATTGTCATGCCTTGCAGTGCGGATTCTGCACGCCAGGAATGATCATGTCTGCCATTGATCTGGTGCAAAAGAACGACGATCTAACCGACGCTCAAATTCGAGAACAACTTGAAGGTAACCTGTGTCGGTGCACGGGGTATCAGAATATCGCGGCTGCAGTCGCCGAAGGCGCCTCAGCGATGAAGGAGGCAGGACAATGAGTGAAGGGATTGGACAACGCATCCTTCGAAAGGAAGATGGCCGCTTCATTACCGGCAAAGGCCGCTATACCGACGATATCAAGCAGGTGGGTCAGACCTTCGCTTATTTTGTTCGCTCGCCTCATGCCCACGCAGCTGTGGGTGGTGTCAATATCGATGCGGCGCTGGCAGCGCCAGGTGTGGTTGCCGTTCTGACGGGTGCGGATGTTACCGCCGATGGTCTCGGAGGGTTACCTTGCGGCTGGATGATTCACTCGAAAGATGGGTCTGAAATGAAGCAGCCGCATCATCCGGTCCTGGCTGATACTAAAGTGAATTATTTGGGTGAGCCGGTCGCGATGGTCATTGCCGATTCCGCGCTCGAAGCTAAGAATGCGGCGGAATTGGTTGAGGTCGATTGGCAGGAACTGGACGCCGTGGTCTTTGCCGGCGCGGCGCAGAGTGCGAAGCCCATCTATCCTGAAATCGCCAATAACACCTGCTATGAATGGTCTCTGGGTGACGGGGATGCCGTGGAGGCGGCGATGGCAAACGCGGCTCATGTCACGCATATCGAAATCACCAATAACCGGTTGATTCCCAATGCCATGGAGCCTCGCGCGGCGCTCGCTGAATACAACGCGGGCAGCGATGAACTCACCCTCCACACCACCAGTCAAAACCCGCATCTCACCCGCTTGATTTTGACAGCCTTTGTTCAAATAGCGCCCGAGCATAAATTGCGCGTCATTGCGCCCGATGTCGGCGGGGGGTTTGGCTCGAAAATCTTCGTATATTCAGAAGAAACTGCGCTGGCGTGGGCTGCAAAAAAATTGGGACTAACCATTAAATGGACCGCAGAGCGCAGCGAGGCCTTTTTGGCGGACGCGCATGGTCGAGATCATGTGACGACGGCCGATCTGGCGATGGACGCAGCCGGAAATTTCCTGGCCTTCAAGGTAAAGACGATCGCGAACATGGGAGCTTATCTCTCAACGTTTGCGTCCAGTGTGCCGACCTATCTTTATGGAACGCTGCTTGCTGGACAGTATCGAACGCCAGCCATCTATGTGGAGGTGGACTCGGTGTTCACCAATACGGCGCCGGTGGATGCGTATCGTGGCGCGGGGCGACCCGAGGCAACCTACCTTCTAGAGCGAATTGTGACCAAGGCGGCGGTTGAGCTCGGGCGCGACCCTGCTGACTTGCGGCGTCAGAATTTTATCGGTAAGGATCAATTTCCTTACGAGACGCCCGTGGCGCTGACCTACGATATCGGAGATTACGAAGCCTCTCTTGATAAAGCGCTGGATCTGGCCGATTACGCCGGATTTGGCGCCCGAAAAGAGGCTGCAGCCGCCAAGGGTAAATTGCGAGGGATTGGGCTCAGCTGCTACATCGAAGCCTGCGGTCTCGCGCCTTCGCAGGTTGCTGGCGCACTTGGCGCTGGCGTCGGTTTGTGGGAGTCGGGTGAGGTTCGCGTGAATCCAACGGGCT
>JALRJG010000168.1 GCA_023261215.1 Pseudomonadales bacterium
GATTGGTTAGAAGCAGCCATCGACTCGATGTTACGTTCCAACAGACACGTTGCTGAGTTGACGGCGCATGTCCCCGTGTCGGCAATGACAGACGTCACGGGTTTTGGATTGGCGGGTCATTTAGGTGAAATGGTGCGGGGCGAACAGCTTGCGGCGAGGCTTTATCTAAATGACCTTCCGAGTTTGCCTGGGGCCCTTAATCTATTCAGTGAGACCGCCATAGAAAGCAGTCTGGCGATCCATAATGAAGCCGCAGTCGAAGATTTACTGGTCGTGGATCACTCGTCGCTCTCGCAGGACGCTCGCTATCGGTTGTTGTTTGATCCACAGACCTCGGGCGGTTTGCTCGTCAGTCTGCCCGAACAGGCGGTCGAAACCTTCCTGAGTCAGCTCTCGTCGATAGGCGAGATCGAAGCGAGGTGTATTGGTGACATCGTTGAGGGCAGGGGCATTCAAGTGTGCGCAGATCGTAAATCACTGCGCTAGGCATCGAGCTTTCGGTCGAACTTAGAGGGTGATAGGCTCGAGGGTTCGCAAGGGAGGTCATCGACCATGCACATCGACCTATTGAACCCGGCCTCCTTTGTGGGCGGCCACCCGCATGATCAGTACGATTGGCTGAGAGATCATGCGCCGATTTATCGCCATAAAGATCCTTCTGGGTCGGATTTTTGGGCGGTTACTCGCTTTGAGGATGTGCATTACATTGGCCGACATTCAGAGTATTTCTCCTCGTCCCCAACCATCATGATTGCCGACCCTGACCCAGAGGCGCCGAGCAGTATGGGCGAGTACAAAATGATGCTGATGATGGATCCCCCTGAGCATACCGCTTATCGAAAGTTAATCAGCCGTGAGTTCACTCAAGGGCCCGCCAATCAATATGGTCGTCGCATCAAAGAGCTCGCCGCTCAAATTGTCGATGCTGTGATTGACAAGGGGGAGTGTGATTTCATCGAAGAAGTTGCGGGCGAAATGCCGAGTTTCGTCATCGCCGATTTGATGGGTTTACCACTCGTCGATGGCCGAGAACTCTACCGTTTAACCGAAGTGATTCATTCTGACCCGAGTGCGCTGCCGCCTGGCGCCGCGGTTCAAGCCATTACCAAAATGTTCGAATATGGTGCAGGCGTGATTAAGGAAAAAAGGGCTAAACCAGGCGATGATTTAGCGAGCAAGTTGCTGGCTGCTGAGGTTGAGGGTCGCAAGCTGGCGGATGAAGAATTCCTACTCTTCTTTATGTTGTTAATTGATGCGGGCGGCGATACCACGCGCAATTTAGTGGGTACGGGAATGTATGAATTGCTACAGCACCCTGAAGTCCTTGACGAGCTGATGGCTGACCCGGAAGGCCAGATCGCGGCTGCTCGAGAGGAACTCCTACGGTGGACGTCTCCCGTGATTTATATGCGAAGAACCGTTACGGCGCCAGTGACGATGCGAGGGGTTGATCTCGCCGTGGGTGACAAGGTGGTCATGTATTACGGGGCAGCCAATCGCGATCGCGATCAGTTCAAGAATCCACATCAATTGAACTTGGCCAGGCAAGGGCAACGCCACATTGCTTTCGGAGGCGGGCATCATGTGTGTTTGGGTCAATGGTTCGCTCGGCTTGAAATCGACGCCATCTTTCTTGAGGTTTTACGTAGGCTAAAAGACTTTCAAGTTTTAGAGCCACCCCAATGGATGCCTTCTAACTTCATTTCTGGGATTACGCGCTTGCCCATGGGCTTCGCGGCGAGAACCTAAACCTTGTCGCCTCAGTGCGATTGACGGCGACTTCATTAGCATGCCCTTGGCAGTCCGCTGGCTGTCGTTCGATTTTGTCAGTGAATAAGCGAACGGCTCTCCGATATAGACGCGACACGACCTCAATTGGATGCCCTCATTGATTGGATTCAAATGCGCGACTTGCTCCAGCTACAAACGCACATGCCTTTAAGCATGCATCGGTTCAGGAAGGGCCTCAGGGACGCTGTATTTGCCCGTTCTAGCGCCGTTCCTTAAGTCTTTTCATCGACTTCGATGGTAGGATGGTGCGTGGTGAAGTTTGCGGAGCGGTCTCCGTCCTGGTCTTCAAAACCAGAGAGGTCTTGTCAAAAGCGCCTATCGTTCGACTCGGTACTTCACCGCCACTCACCGAGCAGAGTGCGGGGTTTGATAGGGTTAAGGAAGCGCGCGCCAGGGTTGACGCGTTTTATTCAACTTAGGAAGTCGCGCACTGCGAGAGGGAATCGTTAAATGTCAGATCGTCCGATGGATGCAACTAGGGGGTTTGTCCTCAACCAGACCATGCTGAGGATCAAGGATCCAGAGCGCACAATTGCCTTTTACACGGAAGTCCTTGGTATGACACTGCTTGATCGATTTGATTTCGATGACATGGCATTTTCGCTCTATTTTTTGGGCTATCCAATAGGTCCAATACCAACGGATCCCAAAACGAGAGCCAAGTGGATCTTTGATCAACCAGCGTTGCTGGAGCTGACTCACAATCACGGGACGGAGGCTGATTCGGACGCGCTTTATCACAACGGCAACAGTGAACCGCGTGGATTTGGCCATATCGGCATTTCCGTACCCGACGTTTATGCCGCGTGCGATCGATTCGAGGCAATGAGCGTGCCTTTTGTGAAGCGACCTGATGATGGCCAGATGAAGGGGCTCGCCTTCATTCAGGACCCCGATGGTTATTGGATCGAAATTTTATCGAGCGATGGATTGGCAGACCTGGTTAGCGGTTAGTCAAGTCTCGGGAGCGGTTGCGATCGGGCGCTCGATGCAGCGACGCGTGAGCGCCGGGCTTCAAGCGTTCGACACTGCAGCCTTGGCAGCATCTCGCATTCTTGCCAATTCTTCCCAGCCGAGATAGTGAGTCAGGCCGTTGTCGTCAAAAAACAGGACGGGACCGTCGCAAATAAAAAGATACTCAGTATCCTCGAGCGCAACAGTGGCGCCGTGAAGCACGCCGTTAGGCTCGTAATCGTAGTCGCCCGCATTTAATACACCGTCTCTGACTTGAAGTTTGCCTTTGAGTACATAAGTGTGAGCATCCGAAAGGTGTTTATGAGGCGAAGCGGTGTAACCTTTAGACCAGCGGAATAGGGCGGCCCATCGGCCCGTTTCAGGACCAACCCAGAGCACTTTCATCCATGCCTCGCCAGGCGATGATTCGATCCATGGCTCGTCTGCACGAACGATAATGTCTGCTAACTGATCATTGAGCGGGGTTATGTCTTGCAGGGGCATGGCGTGTTCCTCGTAAGCTAATGCCCTGAGCATACGTCCAGCGTTGTGCTTCGTAAACCGACCTGGCTAAGTCAAGTCAGGCAGCGGGTTTGCGGGCACAGCACGATCTCAGAATCTTGATTGATTTGAGCAGAAATGCGCAGCGTTAGCGCGATCGAGTGTTGAGTCGGTAGATAGGCACTGAAATACCGTCATCCCTTGGGTCAATTCTGAAGAACTCACTTTTTGACTGCTCGCTCAAGGCATCAAATGCCGCCTGAGTGATCAGCGTCTCTTTGCCGCGCGCAAGATCTTCGCCTAGCTTTGACGTTAAGTTCATCTCGCTACCGTAGTAGCCCTCCAAGGTTGAAGAATAGAGCAGCTTGCCGTAACCGACCCCGATACACAGCTCGAAATTGGTTTGGCCGTTGATTTTGATGGGATGATCCTGAAAATCTCGCTGCAGGGCGAGTGCGGCATCAACCGCCGCCTGGGGCGAATCGAACATCGCAATGAAATTGTCAGCCAGATAACGAACGCCAAAGCCGCCATGCGACTCCAAAATGGGCAGGGATTTGTCTCTCGCTTGCATGACGCAACTCAGGAAATGAATGATGCCGTGATGATCAGTTGTCTTGGTCATGCCCACGGAGTCTGCGACCAAGATGGCTAGGGTCTGTCCAAAGCGATCGTAGATTTCCGATTCGTGATCCCTTGGGTCTTTTTTTGCCTCGATCAGTTCTTTCAGCAGATCAAACAAAGTGCTCATATCAGGGGTATCCATGTCAGCGGCGCTGAAGTTGACGGATCTTAAGATGGCCCAGTCATTAATTTCTCATCATGAGGCGTATCGAGGGATTGATCAAATCCTGTTTTAAGAGACTGCTGCAAGTGAGAGTCGTTGATTCTATTGAACAACAGACAGC
>JALRJG010000169.1 GCA_023261215.1 Pseudomonadales bacterium
CTTTTTACCCAGCATCCAAAGCACCTCCCCCAGGTGACTCGCGACTTCGTCGTTCGGAAACAACTGATAGGCTCTCTCCAGTTGCGATCTCGCCTCTTCGAAGCGACCGAGTCGAAACAAAACCCAGCCCATGGAATCTATGAACGCTGGTTCATCGGGTCTGAGCGCCAATGCTTTGGTGATCAGGGCGAGCGCTTCATCGAAGCGGTCAGTTTGATCAGCCANCGTGTAACCCAACGCATTCATGGCGTCCGCATGCTCTGGGTCGATCGTCAACACTTGAGACAAATCACGCTCAAGGATATCCATACGTCCCAACTGCTGGCCCATCATGCCTCTGTAGTATAAGAGCGCAACATTTTCAGGATCTTCAGCGACCGCTTCATCCAAAAAAGCCAGAACCATGGGCGGCTCTGCCTGATCACTGATGAGTTGTGCCTCCAACATAATCAATTGCTGGCGCAGGTGAGGTAGACGCTCACGCCTTTCAACAACATAGCGCCGACCTTCATCGAGCCCTTCTGACGTGGCGATGAGATCAGCGACTCGTCTTAGTGCAGGCAGCCACTGGTAGCCGCCTCTCACCATTTCATATTCTCGAATGGCGAGTGCCTGATCGCCCAAGGCCTCTGCAATCACACCCAAATAAAAGTGCGATTCATCTGGGCGATGACCCAGGCGCGTCAGCCTCAACAAATGCAACCGCGCATCCTCTAGCGCCTTGTTTTCGATCTCAAGCAAAGCCAAAGCAAACAGCACATCACGGTCTTCGGGATCATCGAGCAACAACGCTTTATAGATCTCGCGGGCAGCATCTAGATTCTTTAACTTGAGTAACTGTTGAGCATAGAGCTTCTGGATTCGAGGGGAAGCGGTCTCATTTGATACGTATTCCGAAAGTAGAGTCATCGCTTCCTCATGACGTACCATCTGGTCGAGGAGGTTGACTCTTAAGATCAGATAATTCACCTCATCGGGGAAATTCAGATTCAAGGCTTCGGCAATCGGCAGTGCGGCGTCAAAGTCACCCACACGCTCGAGCAGGGCAGCTCGGCTGAATTGCAAATGAGGACTCGCTCCTTCGTTCATCTGCGTCATGCGATCGAGCAGTTCTTGAGCCTCGGGGATGGAGAGCGCCTGCGCTCGGTAGGCAAAGAAATCAAACTTCACGTCGCCACCGAGTTGGTCAATCGTCTCCATATACCCCAGAGCCTGCTGATATTCCCCGTTTTTGATCGCGTCGTCCGTCAAATACTGTAACGGCTCAATGTTCTCGGGCTCGAGCGCCGCCCAGACCGCCGAAACTTCCGCAAGTACCTCAGAATTTTTCAGGTAACGCGCGAGACGCGCCGTTCTGGCAGCAACACCAGGGTCGCCTAACTGAAGCGCTTGCTCACGATAAATGGCCAAGGCCTGGTCATAGGCACCGCGATAACCGGCAACCTCAGCTAGCAGTAATTCCAACAGCGCCCCTTCAGGAAAGGCACGCACCGGCGGCGATAACGTCTCGGCTTCGGGGCTCAGAACCCCCTCCTCCGCTTCAACGATTGGGGAGATGTCAGACGCCAACACCCTCTCGGTGTCCGATGTGGCGCAGCCCGCAAGAAGGAGCGCGCAGAGCATCGCCGAGCAACGGCAGAGCGCACTCTTTGCAAAAAAATGGACGACCAACGCTAATCTCACTGATTCAACTCTTCTAACTCTTGGGCCAACGATCGACTCGGGAATCCGGCGACCTTTGACATTCAATAGACGCTGTCGCTTAACGCCCTCAAGACGACCATTTTTGGAGCCATTTGATTCGGGACCTGACCCGGAAAAGGCGGTGCTCTGGCCTGATTTTCAGTGCGATCACGCGTACAATACGCACTGCGCGGGGGCCGCGCGAATCCTACATTCTAATTTTACGAAGGATTAAAGTCATCCGATCCCGCGGGTGATCTGACTGAACTTAATGAACTTACTCGTCCTGGGACTCAATCATGAGACGGCCCCCATACAATTGAGGGAGCGCGTCGCCTTTTCCGCCTCCGAGCTTGAGGGCGCGATTGAATCCATGCGATCGACCCTGTCACTGTCCGAGGTTGTTATTTTATCGACCTGTAATCGAACTGAACTTGTTTGTGTTGCGTCAGAGACGATTCGCCCGGCCCTCATCGAATGGCTGGCCAGCTACCATCACTGCAAGACTGCGGATTTAGAGCCCGCAATCTACTCTCATGTGGGCAGCGGTGCCCTCAATCATCTGATTCGGGTCGCCTGCGGGCTCGACTCGATGATCTTGGGCGAACCACAGATTTTCGGTCAGGTGAAATCAGCCTTCCTCGCTTCCGTTGAAGTGGGCTCAGCGGGGCCGGAACTTCAGGCCATCTACCAGCACATTTTCAACACGACGAAACGGGTCAGATCCGAAACCGAAATTGGTCGCCACTCTGTCACCGCACCAGCCACTGCGATCGGTCTGGCCCGCAACATCTTCAGTGATTTGAATCGTTGCAAGGGGCTTTTAATTGGAGCCGGGGAGATGACTGCGCTTGCAGGCCAGCAACTTCGCGAGGCCGGCGTCTCATCACTCACTATCGCCAATCGGACGCTCAGCAATGCGACTCAACTTGCATCCGAACTTGAGGCAGAGCTCTTAAGTCTTGCAGATTTAAACGAGCACCTCGATCGATTTGATTTAATCATTACTGCGACGGGCGCACGATTACCCATCATTGGAAAAGGATTGATGGAGCGGGTAATCAAAAGTCGCAAACGGGCGCCCGTTTTTATGCTGGACCTTGCCGTACCCAGAGACATCGAGCCTGAGGTCGGTGATTTAAGAGATGTTTACCTCTATTCACTCGATGACCTGCAGTCGACGATTGCCGCAAATCTTGCACAACGTCACGTCGCAGCAGAGGATGCAGAGCAACTGATCGCGATCGCCTCAAACGCTTACCTAGAAAGTGCAAAAGCGAGGCAAAACCAGGACACCTTGATTCATTTCAGACAGCACCTGGAGTCGCTAGGCCAAATCGAGCTCGAAAAGGCAAGATCCCAACTCGCCCGAGGCGCTGACCCCGAGGCCGTGCTAGCCCAATTGAGTCGAGCGCTGGTGAATAAAATTGCACACCAACCCAGTCACGCGCTGAGAGAAGCTGGCAAGCGCGACGACAAGGACTTCATTAAAATGGCAGCGAGCCTGTTTGGCTTAAATGGATCAAGCGATGAAATCGACACTGACCGATAAGCTATTGCAAATCCAAGACCGATTCGAAGAATTGGGCGCCCTTTTGAGTGATGCCGATATCATCGCCAATCAGGACAAATTTAGAGCACTCTCGAAAGAGTACGCAGAGTTAGAGCCTGTTGTAGGCACCTACACCCAGTACCAGCTTGCGGAAACTGAGTTAGAGGAAAGCCAACTACTCGCAGAGGATAAAGATCCCGACATCCGAGACATGGCCAAAGAGGAGTCGAAGGCGCTTGAGAAGATGCTCGTCGATCTTGAGCAGCAGCTACAGGTCCAACTCTTACCCAAAGATCCCAACGATCAGAATAATGCATTTCTTGAAATTCGCGCCGGGACGGGCGGTGACGAAGCGGCGATTTTCGCGGGTGACCTGTTGAAAATGTACCTTCGTTACGCCGAAAGTATCCGATGGAAAGTCGAGATATTGAGCAGCAGGGAGGGAGAACACGGGGGCTTTAAGGAGGTCATTGCTCGCGTGACCGGCGATGACGTTTACGCTCGTCTCAAATTTGAGTCAGGCGCTCATCGTGTTCAGCGAGTACCTCAGACTGAGTCTCAAGGCCGAATTCACACCTCCGCTTGCACCGTTGCGGTCATGCCTGAGATCGAAGAGATCGATGAGGTCGACATTGATAAAAACGAATTACGGATCGACACCTTCCGAGCCAGCGGTGCCGGTGGTCAGCACGTCAATAAGACGGATTCCGCCATCAGAATTACCCATCTACCCACGGGTATCGTCGTGGAGTGTCAGGACGAACGCAGCCAGCACAAGAATCGTGCTCGGGCAATGAGCCTTTTGCAGGCCAAACTTCTCGACAAGGCAAAAAGCGAGCAAACCGCGGAACAAGCAGAGCAGCGTCGAACGCTCGTTGGTTCAGGAGACCGTTCAGAAAAGATA
>JALRJG010000016.1 GCA_023261215.1 Pseudomonadales bacterium
CCACCTAGACCCGTGCTTCGAGCACTGGGAGGGTTGTTTCAGCGCTGGACGCAGCAGGGAACTTAAATGCATCTTGGGGTTTGGTGTGCAATGGTGAAGTCCTTAACCCGTCGCGCACAATGGATGAGATCGAGCAGCATCGCGTAAGAACCAAGAACCAAGAACCAAGAACCAAGAACTAAATACCAAAAACCACGAACCGAAAACCCAAGAATCAGGGATCGAGAAGCGACATGGATGTCGCTCAGATTTAGCGCTGAGGAAGCAGCAAGTAGTAGGCAGCAAGTAGTAGGCAGCAAGTAGTAAGAAGCAAGTAGTAAGCAGTGAGTCGTAAGAGCTGAGAAGAAGTCAGCGATGGTAAAAACTGAGAGAATTAATCAAAGCCTTGGATCAGAGCGGCGGGACTCGTGATCCCCACCCAGCAAAGCGCCCGTCTGGTATGCAATCAGTCTGTCAATTTGGAGTCCGTATGATAGAGCTTCGTTCAAACCCTGAGGACATCAGCAGCGAGTGGTTGACTGAGGTTGTTCGTGCTGGCGGGTATGAGGGTCAAGTTGAGCAGTTTTCCGCTCAATCGATAGGTACGGGTCAGGTGGGAGAGAACGTTCGATTCACGCTCGAAGGGGAGGCGATCCCTCGCTCCATTGTGGGCAAGTTCCCCTCAACGGATCCGGTAAGTCGGCAGACGGGTATCGAACAGAATAATTACACGCGCGAAGTTTTCTTCTACCAACATATTCAAAGTACGGTCAACATCCAGACGCCGAAGATTTTCTATACCGATATAGACCCCACCACCCAAGCCTTTGCGCTGATGATGGAGGATCTCGCGCCCGGTGTTCAGGGTGATCAATTGGCGGGTTGTTCAGCGGACGATGCGGCTTTGGCGCTGGAACAATTGGCGCATTTACAGGGGCCACGCTGGGCAGACGAAGCGTTGGCTAAAGAAGAGCTCTTGGGTGGGATGAGCAATCGGCAAGACACGCAACCACTCCACGACTTTTATGCGCTGTTGATGCAGGGTTATCTTGAACGATATGCACACCGGCTGACATCTGAAGAACTCAAGGCCACGGAATCCTTGCTACCTCATCTCCTGAACTACCAACAGATCTATGCTGGGCAACCGCTTGCGTTGGTGCACGGTGACTATCGATTAGACAACATGATGTTTGGTGGGCCGTATCCTCTGACTGTGGTCGACTGGCAGAGTTATGCCATGGGGTGCCCAGTGTTGGATGTGAGTTACTTCATGGGTACCTCGCTTGCCCCTGACGTTCGTCGAATAGAGGAGCGCGCATTGATCAAGCACTATTTAGACGTGTTGAACCATTATGGCGCTGGGCTTCGCTTTGACGATTGCTGGCGGTACTACATCAACTACTCGCCAGCAGGCATGATCATGGCGCTGATCGCATCGATGATTGTGGGCGAAACGCCGAGGGGTAATGACATGTTTATGGTCATGGCCAAGGGCAGTATTGCACTGGCGCTGGATCACGACCGCCTTTAAGTAAAAGCACGCGTTGGGAATCCCTGGTCTTATAACGCTGATATTCGAGTTGTCTAGCGTTGTACACCCTTAGCCGACGCTGGGGAGCGCCCGTAATTAATCGGGTCCGTTGTGTGTCAGGACTCAAGCATGAATTGGGGGCGTGCGATCAGCAGGGATGATCGGCCCGATTGTTCGCGGGTGTAACGGCAGGGTCTCTAGGCCAACGAGTGCCAAGATCATGCCGGGCGTTTCGGGTATGATGGGCCACTCCAAATTTGCCAAAGCCTGTATGCCGGTCAGCCATTCGTCAGAATGATGCCGACTGTTTGAATGGATCGGTTGCTGTATCCACAACTCGATTGGACGATATGTTTCACAAGAATTTAAGAGAGCTACCGCCTTTCGGAGACACCCTAGGCATGGATTGGGTCGAATCCGTTGAGGATCAGGTCCGCGTCCGTCTTTGTCCAAGTGATCGAGTTCGTCTTTCGAAGTCGGTTGATGCTTATCATCCTGGCGCCATCCTGGCGACGTTGGACAATGCTTGCGGCTGGTGTATTCGTCAGCATCCTCGTTATACAGACGGCACCTCTATGGCAACGCTGAATCTTCGTGTTGATTTGCTTGAGCGTGCACCCATGACCGGACCGCTTCTGGTGACGGCCCGCTGTGATAGTTATGACGGCGAGGTCGCCCATGTGCGCGGCGAAGCACGATATGAGGATAGCCAGCATATGGTCGCGACCGTGCAGGCCACCTTTATGTTGGGAACCCCGAATCTACCGCGAGAGGCTTTGGAGACGGCGAGTCAGGAGACCTTCCGGTGAATGAGGGTACGCGCCTAGACCGACTCAAAGCAATCATTGACTCGGATGCGTATGCCAAGACTCTGGGTTTAGACGTTGAACTTCGCGGCGACAGCGTGCGAACCATCACGAATACCACCGAAGACCTCGTCGGCAATGTTAATTTGCCCGCGCTTCACGGTGGTGTGGTGGGGAGCCTTTTAATGCTCACGGCCGCGCTGCAGCTGAATGTTCAAATGGCTGAAGACGAGCGAGCGACCTTGCTGGACATCGACGTGGACTATTTACGTAGCGGCCGAGTGATTCAAACCTTCGGTTCTGCGACCTTGATTCGAAAAGGTCGGCGCGCCGCAACTTTGGCGGCCAGGCTTTGGCAAGAGGATGAGCAACGACCCATCGCATCGGGTCGAATGTCGTTCCTTCTGCAAAGAAGTGAGGAGGCGCCTTTAACGCTCGTGTAGAGCCGCGTCGCTAATCCGTCACGGCGCCGAGCGATGCCGAGCTCACGAGGCGTGCATACTTGGCGAGGACGCCTCGTTCTGCGTAAGGCTTGGGTGCTTTCCAGGCCTTTCTTCGGCTGTCCAGCGTGGCCTCATCTAGCAAGACTGAAATTTGTTGTGATTCAGCATCGATTTCGATGTCGTCGCCGTCTTCTAGGAGCGCGATGGGTCCACCTTCGAAGGCCTCCGGCGTGATGTGTCCGATGACAAAGCCGTGAGATCCCCCCGAGAATCGACCGTCTGTGATGAGCGCAACCTCCTGAGAGAGCCCTCGGCCATTGATTGCCGAAGTGGGAGACAGCATTTCTCGCATGCCCGGGCCGCCCTTCGGTCCCTCATAGCGCACGACGACCACATCCCCAGAGACCACGGTGCCATCAAGAATGGCGGCGAGCGCAGCTTCTTCACCATGAAAACATCGTGCGCGTCCTCGGAACGTCAATCCCTCGTGGCCGGTGATTTTGGCGACAGCACCCTCGGGCGCAAGATTGCCCTTCAAAATGACCAAGTGGCTGTCTTTCTTGATGGGATCGGAGAGCGGCCGAATGATCTTTTGCTCGGCTGGGTAAGCTTTCACAGAACTCAAGTTTTCTGCCAGAGTCTTTCCAGTGACCGTGAGGCAATCGCCGTGTAAATACCCCGCCTCGAGTAGTGTCTTCATCAGCGGCTGGATACCGCCGATCTCGATCAGTTCACTCATGGCGTATTGACCTGCGGGTCGCATATCGGCCAAAACGGGGACTCTTGCACCGATCCGGGTGAAATCGTCGATACTGAGTGGGATTCCCGCTGCGTGCGCAATCGCCAACAGATGCAGGACGGCGTTAGTCGATCCTTCAAGCGCGATGGTCACCGTAATGGCGTTCTCAAACGCCTCACGGCTTAGAATGTCGGAAGGCTTGATGCCTCGCTCGATTAACTGCACGACCGCTTCGCCTGCGGCTAGGCAATCCTGGCGTTTTTGAGGTGATACGGCTTCCTGCGCTGAAGAGTTGGGTAGCGACAATCCGAGCGCCTCGATCGCAGATGCCATGGTATTAGCGGTATACATACCGCCGCAGGATCCTGGTCCTGGGATAGCCGTCGCTTCAATGTCCTTGAGCGCGAGTTCCGATAAGTTGCCGCTCGCATATTGGCCCACTGCCTCAAAGACAGACACCACGTCGCGACGGTCTTTTCCTGGCTGAATAGTGCCCCCGTAAACAAACACACTGGGTCGATCCAGCCTTGCCATCGCCATGGCGCAGCCGGGCATATTCTTATCGCAACCTCCGATGGCAACGAATCCATCAAATCCCTGACCAGCAACCACCGTCTCGATAGAGTCGGCGATGACCTCGCGCGAGACCAGGGAATACCGCATGCCTGGAGATCCCATGGAGATCCCATCGCTCACCGTAATGGTGTTAAAGGTGATCGCCTTTGCATTTGCGTCTTGAACACCGATCGCAGCCGCCTCAGCGAGCTCATTAATGTGCACATTACAGGGGGTCAGGTTGCTCCAAGTGGACGCAATACCAACCTGAGGTTTGCTGAAATCTTCCTCAGAGAAACCCACTGCGTGAAGCATTGCGCGGGCTGCGGCTTTCTGCAGCCCATCGACGACCTGAGAGGAATAAGGGCGATTTGAAGAAGTCATAAGCAATCCAGCAGCGCATCTAAATGAATGGCACGGAACATAGCATAAGTCGTGAGGCGCATCGAGAAATCGGGAGACCCTGAGCGAATTCAGTGTCATGCTAGTCGAGCGAAAAGTCGCGTCGTAATAGGAAGATTGAGGGAGAGGTGCATGAGCCAATTTGACAAGTCGTTGATGTCGAAAGATGTCATTGCGCTTGCATGTGGAGCCATGATCGGATGGAGCTGGGTACTGCTCACGGGTGAGTGGATCATGCGAGCGGGGATTCTGGGTGCGGTCATTGCATTTGTGATGGGATCTCTCATCGTGCTGCTGATTGGGTTGACCTATGCGGAGCTGGCTTCAGCGATGCCCAAGGTGGGTGGAGAGCATCAGTACACGCTCCGCGCATTGGGCTATGGGCCTTCTTACATCGCGAGTTGGGCCGTGGTGACGGCTTATGTGACGGTTTGTGTGTTTGAAGCAGCCGCACTGCCCACGGCGCTCGAATACCTGTTCCCGGAGTTGAGAACTGGGCTCATGTGGACGGTGGGTGATGAAGGGGTTTACTTTGGCTTTGTTTGGATTGGTTGCCTTGCCTCCATCGTTATGACCTGGATCAACCTGCGAGGCATCGCGTTCGCAGCGTTTGTTCAGGGCCTGATTACATTGGGATTCGTCTCGGTGGGGCTGTGTTTTCTCCTGGGTGTGTCCTGGACCTCTGGTATCGAAGCTGGCGCATTCAGCGGAGAATTGGAATGGGCCGGTGTGCTCAGCGTTCTGGTGATGGTGCCCGCGCTGCTGGTCGGATTTGATGTGATTCCACAGTCCGCTGAGGAAATCAATCTACCGGCGCGCCGGATCGGGGCATTGCTTGTAATCTCGGTGGCGCTTGCGGGCTTGTGGTATATCGCGATTTCTGTGGCGGTAGGTTTTTCTCTTGCGCCGGATGCGTTAGAAACCACTCGCATGGCAACCGCTGACGCAATGGCTGCGGCCTGGGGCGACCCTCTCTGGGGTCAAGTCATGCTGATTGCCGGTGTTCTGGGCATTCTGAGCAGCTGGAATGCCTTTATCATTGGCGGCTCGCGCGTGCTGTTTGCCTTGGCTGAGTCGGGGATGATTCCCAGCGCCTTTGCCAAGATGCATTCACGTTATCAAACCCCTTATGTCGCGATTCTCTCAATTGGCGGACTGTGCTTTGTTGCGCCCCTCTTTGGTCGGGAAATTTTGGTTTGGTTGGTCGACGCCGGCAGTTTCGCAATCGTGATTGCCTACTTATTTGTCGTGGTCTCGTTTTTGGTTCTGAGAGCAAAGGCACCCGAAATGGATCGCCCCTTCAAAGTGCCCATGGGCGTGCCCGTTGGTCTCGTGACGCTGGTACTGACATTGGGGTTGTTGACCCTTTATCTTCCCGGCAGCCCCGCCGCGCTGTTGTGGCCAGAGGAATGGCTGATGGTGCTGTTTTCATGTGTGGTCGGTGGACTGCTGTATCGTAAGCAGCGCGCGCAGTAATCGAGGGTTGGTGTCGCGACAATGACCTTGATTCGCTTGCGCCAGTGGATGCACGAACTTATGCTAGCGGGCCGGGTTCAATTGACCGTGTTTTTAGAAGAATACAAACGAAGGCTTTGGCGCGCCAAGTGAGCGTACTGTCTCATTAGCTCTGAGCCGCAGAACAGGAGAGAAGATCACCATGGCGGATGTATACATCGTAGAGGCTTGTCGAAGCCCGATAGGCAAACGAGGGAAAGGATTGGCAGGTCTAAAGCCAGCAGATTTGTTGGGCAAAGTGCAGGTCGCCGCGCTTGAGCGTGCAGGACTAGATCCCATGGATGTCGATCAAGTGGTGGGCGGTTGTGTCTCTCAAGTGGGTGAGCAAACGTTCAATATCGCGCGTATTGCTTGGCTGTCACAGGGGCTCCCGCTGGAGGTCGCCTCGACCACTGTAGACGCCCAGTGTGGCTCAAGTCAGCAGGCAACCTCTATGGCGGCGTCCATGGTAGGTGCTGGAATTGAAGACGTGGTCATGAGCTGCGGTATCGAAATGATGAGTCGTGTGCCGCTGGGTTCGGCCATGAAGGATGGCTCACCCATGGGTGAGAACTACGGTAATTACTACCAACCCACGAGCCAGTTCATGGGTGCGGCAATGATTGCTGAGGAGTATCAAATCACGCGTCAAGATACGGATCAATTTGGTCTCGAAAGCCAGCAGAAGGCGATCAAAGCCTGGGAAGAAGGGCGGTTTGATCGAGAAATCGTTGCCATTGAAGCGCCGATTCTGAATGAAAAGTTTGAGCCAACAGGCGAGACACGGACCATCTCGAAAGATGAGGGGCTGCGTGAGACAACGCTGGATTCACTGGCAGGGCTAGACCCTGTGCCTGGGCAAAGCATTCACACGGCGGGCTCATCGTCGCAGGTGTCTGACGGTGCTGCAGCCGTGATCATGGCGAGTGGTGAGGCTTGTGAACGTCTTGGATTAAAGCCGAGAGCAAAAATTGTTGCCACGACATTGGTTGGGGTCGATCCAGTCACCATGCTGAAGGGCCCGATCCCCGCGTCTCGTAAGGTGCTTGAGAGGGCAGGTTTGACGCTTGAAGACATTGACGTTTTTGAGGTTAACGAAGCGTTTGCGTCCGTGGTGATGGCCTGGGAGAAAGACCTGGGCGTTGATCACGACAAGGTGAACGTGAATGGCGGCGCTATCGCGCTCGGACACCCCACAGGGAGCACCGGCGCAAGGCTGATTACCACAGCCTTACACGAGTTAGAGCGCAGACAAGGACGTTACGCTCTCATCGCAATGTGTTGCGGCGGTGGTCTAGGCACCGGCACGATTATAGAGAGAATCGGTGACTAACCGGCTGGCATTGGGTCCTCGATTGGACTGTTGTTAGACGAAAAACGAAGGCAAAGCCCTCGTTTTTTTGTCATTGAAACTGCCTGCTATCAGGTTTTATGCGGCCGATACGAGTCGCGAATCCAGAGGATTTTGAGTCCTCGGTGCCGCAATGGTTAGGCGACGCCCACCTCAGCTGCCGCTAGACGAAGCTTCAATTGCGCCAGTTCGTCATAGAGTGCTTGGGGCACGCGGTCACCGAATGTCTGATAGTAGTCCTCGATGAGAGGTAGCTCGCTCTGCCAGCCGTCGATGTCGACCTTGAGCAAGGTGGCGATGTCGGTCTCGCTCAAGTTCAGTCCATCGAAATTGATTCCGTCCAGCGTTGGCAGTAGACCGATGGGTGTGTCGATGGCGTCAGCACTGCCCTCGCAGCGATTGAAGATCCACTCCAGTACTCGCGCATTCTCCCCAAAACCTGGCCAGACGAAGCCGCCGGATTCGTCCTTTCTGAACCAATTGACATAGAAAATTTTAGGCAATTGCGCACCAGCAGTCTCACCGATTCGGATCCAGTGCTGCCAATAATCTGCCATGTTGTAACCACAGAAAGGCAGCATGGCCATGGGGTCACGGCGTAATTCGCCTATTTTGCCGGCCGCAGCAGCGGTTTTCTCGGACGCCACGATGGACCCGAAGAAGGTACCCTGATTCCAAGAATGGGCTTCATTAACGAGCGGAACGACGCTCGCGCGACGACCGCCGAACAAAATTGCGCTGATAGGAACCCCGGCAAGATCTTCCCACTCATCTGCGATGGCGGGGCATTGCGCTGCCGACACGGTGAAGCGAGCATTTGGGTGCGCCGCGGGTGTTTCCGATGCAGGTGTCCAGTCTTCGCCGCGCCAATCGATGAGGTGGGCAGGCGGTTCAGCCGTCATGCCCTCCCACCACACATCGCCCTCGTCAGTTTCGGCAACGTTGGTAAAAATGCAGTTCTCTGTCAGCGTTTGGATGGCATTGGGATTGGTGTCGAGACCCGTGCCGGGCGCGACGCCGAAAAAGCCAGCTTCGGGGTTGATGGCGTAGAGCTGACCGTCATCACCGAACTTCATCCAGCAAATATCATCACCGACCGTCTCGACCGTCCATCCCGGAATGGTGGGGACCAGCATCGCGAGATTGGTTTTCCCGCAGGCGCTCGGGAAGGCTGCGGCAATATAGCGTTTTAAGCCCTCTGGATTGGTGAGCTTCAAGATCAGCATGTGCTCAGCCATCCAACCTTCTTGCCTCGCCATGGCCGACGCAATTCTCAGCGCGAAGCACTTTTTGCCGAGCAACGCATTGCCACCGTAGCCGGATCCAAAACTCCAGATTTCCCGAGTCTCTGGGAAGTGTGAGATGTGAAGCTGTTCTGGCGCGCAAGGCCAGGCAACGTCCTGCTGACCGGGCTCGAGAGGACAGCCAACCGAATGAACACACGGCACGAAATCGCCGTCTGTGCCAAGCTCAGCCAGGACGGCGTCGCCCACTCGAGTCATGATGTGCATGCTCACCACAACATAGGGCGAGTCAGTGACCTCGATGCCGATATGGGCGATGGGCGAGCCGACAGGGCCCATGCTGAATGGAATCACATACATTACCCGGCCACGCATACAGCCCTTGAACAAACCCTTTAACGTGGTGCGCATGGTCTCTGGGTCTGCCCAATGATTGGTTGGACCCGCGTCAGCTTCATTTTCGCTGCAAATAAAGGTTCGGCTTTCAACCCGCGCGACGTCGGCAGGATCTGAGCGCACGAGGAAACTGTTGGGTCGGAGCGCAGGGTTGAGTGGCTTGGCCACGCCCGCTTCGACGAGGCTTTGCATCATCCTGTCGTATTCATCTTTACTACCATCGCAGATCACGACATGGTCTGGTTCGCAAAGGGTCTTGAGGTCTTCAATCCATTCGTTGAGTCGTCGGTGTTGAGTCATGGTCCATCCGATTGTGTCAAATGAGCGCATGGCTTGGAGGAGGTCCCTCCTAACCCAGCGTGATCGTGATCTTGTGAATCACGGTTCAGGCTATTAAAACAGGATTTCGCCTCAGTCGAACCACGCGTGACGCCTGGTGCGTACTGAAAAATCGCGCAATGGACCCGCGTCTAGCCTTTCTAAAATTAGTCGGGGGAGGCTAACACACTCGCAAGAAATCATAAAAAGAATAAAAGTAGACTAATGTATTCTTTAGTGGAATAAATTAATTCTGCGCGTTGTGTGCCCGCTAACCACTCAATCAGAGCCTGAAGAGGATTCAAAGTCTCACGCCAAAAGTCACTCACGTGCGCGAAGGGCGGCACCCGACGTCTCGTTCGCCGGATTAACTGATGTCCGTCAGGGGTGCGGCATGACTGACACGTTGGACCTGATTGCTCCGCGGGTCGCTCTGCACGCGCACCGGTTAAGTCCTGCTCCGGCGCGGTGCACCAAACTCAGCTTTTCCTCGCTGACTGAAAGGCCGCAGCAACTCTGTTTTATCGCAGTCTGATGTCTTGCCCTGAAGAAAAGCCCTAGGTCCAGCGCGGTCTAAATTGCAGGGCGCGGATAACGATTGGGGCGAACGGCGGAGTGCACTACAATAGCCGGCCCTTGATGGTTCAGTGAACAGAGCGATGGCAGAGGCTGCTTCCGATCTATTTGGATACCCCCGGTATTGGGCGGAATGCTTTGGCACTGCGCCGTTTCTACCAACCAGCCGCCAGGAGATGGACGCGCTAGGCTGGGACAGTTGCGATGTCATTATCGTCACCGGGGATGCCTACGTCGATCACCCCAGTTTCGGTATGGCCGTCATCGGACGACTGCTGGAGGCGCAAGGCTTTCGAGTGGGTGTCATTGCCCAGCCAGATTGGCGATCCAAAGACGCGTTTGGAACCCTTGGGCAGCCGAACCTCTATTTTGGCGTTGCCGCTGGCAACATGGACTCGATGGTGAATCGCTACACCGCAGATCGTAAGCGGCGGAATGATGATGCTTACTCGCCCGATGGTGAGGCTGGAAAGCGACCGGACCGAGCGGTGATCGTCTATTCGCAGCGATGTCGTGAGGCGTTTCCCAGTACCCCCATCGTCATTGGTTCCATTGAGGCCAGTCTGCGCCGGCTCGCGCATTATGACTATTGGAATGACGATATTCGGCGGTCCATCTTAATTGACTCGCAGGCAGATTTACTGCTTTTCGGTAATGCGGAGCGCGCCATCGTGTCGCTGACCCATCGAATGAGTCATGGCGAGCCGATTGATTCGATTCGAGACCTAAGAGGCACCGCCTTTATCCTTGATCAGCTGCCGGCCGATGTCACAATTGAGGATGAATCTGAATTGCCGGAGGATCGCGCGGCGCCGGTGAGACTTCTGGGGGCTTCAGCAGGAGAATCTGGTGTTGACGCAGTGCGCCCAGCCCAAATCGATCGAACCGAACCGCCGATTGGCCTTTCGAGGACCACCGAGCGTGTGCGGACTGTGGCGGCCGCCAAGCGCACTGAGTTCGGAGCGGGCGCTCCTCTCTTTGATCAAGTCATTCAGTTGCCCGCTTTTGAACAAGTGGTTGCCGAACCCAAGCTCTACGCGCTCGCGTCGAGAACATTGCACCGAGAGACCAATCCCATGAACGCTCGCGCGCTCGTTCAAGCGCATGGGAATCGTTGGGTATGGCTGAATCCACCCCCCCTGCCGCTTACGACACCCGAAATCGACGGTGTCTTCGAGCTTCCATTTCAGCGGGTTCCACACCCGGTGTACGGCAATGCCAAAATCCCGGCATACGAGATGATTCGGTTCTCCGTCAACATTATGCGCGGCTGTTTCGGCGGCTGCAGTTTCTGCTCGATTACTGAGCATGAAGGTCGGCTGATCCAAAGTCGTAGTGAAGATTCGATCTTGCGCGAAATTGAGCAAATCCGAGATAAAACACCGGGCTTTACCGGTGTGATCTCAGATTTAGGGGGCCCAACCGCGAATATGTGGCGATTGGCTTGTAAATCCAAAACCATCGAATCCAACTGTCGCAGACTTTCTTGTGTGTACCCTGGGATTTGCAAGAATTTGAACACTGATCAAACGCCCTTAATTGGACTGTATCGAAAGGCGCGCGCGCTCCCTGGCATTAAGAAAGTGCTTATCGCCTCGGGCTTGCGCTATGACCTCGCCGTCGAGACGCCTGAGTATGTTGAAGAGTTGGTCAGCCACCACGTGGGCGGTTATCTGAAAATTGCCCCGGAGCATACCGAGTCAGGTCCTTTATCCAAAATGATGAAGCCAGGTATCGGGACCTACGATCGATTTAAAGCGATGTTTGATGAGGCGACCCAGAAGAGCGGTAAAGAGCAGTACTTGATTCCCTACTTTATTGCCGGTCACCCAGGTACAACCGATGAAGACATGTTGAACTTGGCGCTGTGGCTCAAATCGCACGGGTTTAGGGCTGATCAAGTGCAAAACTTTTATCCCACGCCCATGGCCACGGCCACGGCCATGTACTACTCAGCGAGTGATCCGCTACATCGAGTCAGTCGGGATGCTGATCCAGTGGCGATTGTTCGCCACGCCAGTCAAAGACGGCTTCACAAAGCGTTTTTGCGCTACCACGACCCAGAGAATTGGCCCATGCTAAGACGCGCACTGAGGCGCATGGGCCGCCTTGATCTCATCGGCAACACCAAACAGCATCTCGTACCGCGCACGCAATTTTCGGGCCCTCCGGGGCGAGGGCGCCCTTTTTTGACGCAACATCAGGGCCTGCCCAAGGTCCCCAATCGCCCCAGTGGGCGGCGCAGAAAGTGATCCATTGCCTTAGCGTTTGATCGAACGCTGGGTGGTTTAGCTTGGGTTGCATGCGTTGACTTTGAGTGCTTTGATCGAGGCTCTTAAAGGAGGTTTGGCATGCCCATCTCAAAGAAACTGGCCCTGTCTGATGAGCAGCTTGAAGAATTGATGCTCACCACTTGGAATATGCGCATCGCCACGATCGGTCCGGGCGAAGACATCAATTTAACGCCGATGTGGTTTGGTTGGGCGGCGGGCAAGATCTTCACGTTTGGGCGAGGGCAAAAGGTTGTTAACGTGCGCAGAAACCCCGTCTGTAGTGTGATCGTTGATCGAAACGAGCGTTTTCCCGAACTTCAAGCGGCCATGTTTCAAGGCCGGGCTCGGGTCCTCGAAACGGCCGAAGAGGAAGCGGCTGAGGAGGGTATGGCCTTGGTTCGTGAGCAGATGGGGCTGAAATATGCCGGTGGTCATGGCGAGCCGGCGGGGAGCCAGCCCAAACCGAATGGCGCGACCGCCAGTGGACGCTCCGCACGTTGGATTGTTTTCACGCCCAACAAGAGGGTGACTTGGGACAACTTTAAGTTGCCTCCACTCAGAGCTTGAAGCGTCGGCTAACGATCAAGCGTCGCGATTGGCTGTCGTCCAGGGCCACGTAGCGTGTTCTGCCGTCTAGTCCCAGTAATGCCTCGCGCATGGCCCGTTGGGAGGGCAATCAGGCGGATCGTTCGAGATCTGGGTT
>JALRJG010000170.1 GCA_023261215.1 Pseudomonadales bacterium
ATCGCGCTGCCAGCGCGTTGCGGATTGTTTTCGACCAATCGTCTCAGCGCTGCATAGTTTTCAGAATGGAGGTCATCCACCCCATCATCCATTTCGACCACTCGCCGGGCAATGGCAGGATCTTGATTGACCAACGCTTCTAGACTCAAGGTGACCATCTGCTGAATCGAGTCCGTCATCTGGTTGAGTGGCAGTTCCAGTCCCAAATCGGGCTCGCCGATCAGCGCCTGAACACGGTGTGCGATGTTCACGGCCTGATCGCCCATGCGCTCGAGATCGTTGTTCACTTTCATGACAACCACAATAAAGCGTAAATCGATAGCAACAGGTTGGTGCAGCGCCAAAATCTTGAGACAGTGCTCCTCAATATCGACCTCGAGTTCATTGATGCGTCGTTCAAGCTGTGCAACTTCGTCCAGTTGTTGGGTCTTCTTGGAATTTAAGAAATCGATGGACGCCTTAGTGCTTCCCTGTACCAGTGAACCAAGGTGCAAAACGTCTTTTCTTAAGCTGTCGAGATCTCTTTGGAGGTGTATGGTCATGCGTTGCTCCTAGCCAAATCGGCCGGTGACGTATTCTTCGGTGCGCTTTTCTTTCGGTCGTGTGAATACCTGGTCGGTTTCACCAAACTCAACCAAGACACCGTTTTCCATAAAAGCAGTGTAGTCAGAAACTCGAGCGGCTTGCTGCATGTTGTGGGTCACGATGACGATGGTGTACTTCGCCTTGAGTTCTTCAATGAGGTCCTCAATCGCAAGGGTGGAGATGGGGTCCAGAGCGGAGCAGGGCTCATCCATGAGTATGACTTCCGGCTCCATGGCAAGCGCCCGCGCGATGCACAGCCTTTGTTGCTGACCGCCCGATAAGTTGAGTGCAGAATCGTCCAATCGATCCGCCACTTCATCCCAGAGCGCCGCCTGCTTCAGTGCGTTCTCAACGCGCAGATCGAGATTGCCACCCAACTGGTTAATGTTCGGGCCCCAGGCGATGTTTCGATAGATAGACTTCGGGAATGGGTTGGCCTTCTGGAATACCATGCCAATTCTGAGCCGAGCTTCCACTGGATCTACTGAGTCCGCGTAAAGGTCCTGGTCGCGGTAAAGAATCTCACCGTGATGGGAGACGCCATCGATAAAGTCATTCATGCGATTGAGCGAACGAAGGAAGGTGCTCTTTCCGCAGCCCGAGGGGCCAATGATGGCGGTGATCTTTTTCTCAAAAATAGGCAAAGAGATGGATTTCACCGCCTCGTTATCCCCATAAAAAATCGAGAGGTCCTTGGCATTTAAGATGGGCGTTTGGTCACTCATTGTTTGGAACCTCGATAGCGAATAAAGACCGCCAGTGCATTCATTAACAGCAGTACAGCTAACAAGACAATAATGCCGCCAGCAGCCAACTCGTGAAACGTTTCCTGTGGCCGTGCCGTCCAGTTGAAAATCTGGATGGGCAGGGCTGTGAATTCATCCATCGGACCGCTTGGCAGAAAGGCGACGAATGTTAAGGCGCCGATCATAATGAGCGGCGCGGTCTCGCCGATGGCCCTTGATAGGGCGAGGATGACGCCGGTCAGAATGCCTGGCATGGCCGAGGGCAGAACGTGCGCGCGAACCACCTGCCATCGGGTTGCGCCCAGCGCAAAAGCGGCTTGCCTGAGTGAACTGGGTACCGACCGAATGGCTTCTTTAGCCGCGATGATAATAACCGGAAGAATAAGGAGCGACATGGTGAGGGCGCCCGCGATTACGCTGCGACCGAGACCAAAAAAACGTACAAAGATTGCGAGCCCGAGGATACCGAATACAATCGAAGGCACACCTGCGAGATTGGCAATGTTGACCTCGATAAAGTGCGTGAGTCGATTCTTCGGTGCATATTCTTCAAGGTAGATGGCCGCTAAAACGCCAGTGGGTATTGCGATAATGGCGGTGAAGCCAACAAGCCAAAGCGTCCCCACGAGCGCCGATTTGATCCCCGCTTTTTCGGGGAATCGTGACGGAAAGCTATTCAAAAATTGCGCATCCACCCAGCGATAGCCATCCGTGAAAATGTCATAGAGCAAGAGCGCCAGCACGACGACTGCCAGGCCCGTCACCCCAGAGCAAAAGTATTCGAACGCTTTGGATTGAGCGCGACGACGCTTGAGGTTCGCCTTGTTAAACGCTTGCGTGCGAAAATTCATGTCGCTCATTCGTAAACCTCCCGAAATCTCCGCATCACCCAAGTGCCCAAGATGTTGAGCATCAGGGTGCTGACGAAAAGCACGGACGCGACCGCAAACAGCGTCTGGTAAGTCAGACTGCCGGATGGTGTATCGCCAAGACTGACTTGAACGATGTAGGCCGTCATCGTCTGGATCGACTCCAGCGGGTTGGCCGTGAGATTAGGGGTTGCGCCGGCGGCCAGGGTAACGGCCATGGTTTCCCCGATGGCTCGTGACACGGCCAATACAAAGGCGGCAAAAATGCCCGATAAGCCTGCCGGAACCACAATGCGCGTGGTGACTTCAAATGAGGTCGCACCCAGAGAGTACCCCCCGTGGCGGAGCGAAGCGGGCACCGCTCGCAAGGCGTCGTCACAAAGTGATGCAACCATGGGGAGTACCATAATACCGACCACGATCGCCGCGCTTGCTGCGTTGAAGATTTGAGTGTCTGGAAGAATGACCCGGAGTCCAGGCGTGATAAACGTTAGAGCAAAATAGCCGTAAACCACGGTAGGGATGCCCGCCAAAATCTCAAGTATGGGTTTGATGATCGAGCGCGCGCGGTGGCTCGCGTATTCGCTCAGGAAAATTGCGCTGGCGACGCCGATCGGTAGGGCGACGATCGCGGCACCCATCACGATAAGCATCGTTCCCGCGACCAAGGGCAGAATGCCATAGTGTTTAGGCTCGAGAAGCGGTGTCCAGCGCGTACCCGTCAGGAATTCGAGCACTGGGACGGTTTCGAAGAAGGTGAGCGTCTCCTCCAAGAGAATAAAAATGACCGCTGCGGTGGTAATCACGGAGACGAAGGCACAGAAGAAGAATAACTTCTCCAGCACCCATTCATTCCACCGTGTTTTTTTTGCGCTCAGTTCAGCCATGAAGGTTCCAACATCCCAGCCTTTCGGCCATCACTTTTTTATTCTGAAGATGCGGTTAACTTAGGTAGGCGGATTTCGCCTTGGTAGCTTGAACCCGAGGTTCGAGCAGCGACCCTGGCCCTGGCGCCCGCGTAACTTGCCTCAGGAAGCGTGATGTAGCCGACTTCTTCCGCGAGTGAACCTGCTGATTCCAAATAAAACCGTACGAAGTCGGCGACCTGAGGCTTGTCGAGCGATGCAGCATTCAAGTAAATGTAGATTGGGCGAGATAACGGGGCGTAGCTGCCATCGTTGATCGTAATCGGGGTGGGCAAAATAGGGCCTTGTCCGCCGTCAATTGCGACTGCGCGTAATTTGTCTTGGTTTTCTAAATAGTAAGCGAAACCAAAGTAGCCTAGGGCGTATCGGTCGCCTGAAATACCCTGAATCAGCACGTTGTCGTCTTCGCTTGCGGTGAAGTCGGCGCGCGATGCCTGCTCCTTGCCATTGATGACGCCTGTAAAGTAATCAAAGGTGCCCGAATCAGTCCCAGGGCCATAGAGACGGATTTTTTCATCGGGCCAGTCAGCACGGACATCTTTCCAAGTGGTCACCACAGAGTCGGGTTGCCAGATGCGCTGGAGTTCGTCTGTGGTGAGCTGATCAACCCAGGTGTTTTCAGGGTTGACCACGACGGAAATGCCATCGAATGCCACGGGTAATTCGATGAACTGAATGCCTGCTGCCACAGCCTTGTCAAACTCGCTCTCTTTGATCGGGCGGGAGGCGGCATTGATGTCGATTTCTTGATTGAGGAACTTTTTAAAGCCGCCGCCAGTTCCAGAAACGCCGACAGTGACGCGAACTCCGGGTGCTTCGGCCAGATACTCTTCCGCCACGGCCTCACTGATCGGGAAGACGGTGCTCGACCCATCCATTCGAACGGCGCCGGTAAGGCCTTGCGCTTCTTCAGCATTAGAGGGTGCTTCTGAGCCGCCGCAAGCAGCGAGTAAAACCATGATACTGAGCGTAAACACGTAGCGCATCGGGATGATTCCTGTGTGATC